>NZ_JBFTIL010000008.1:0-209714 GCF_056394745.1 Paenarthrobacter sp. 10N417 | reverse complement strand
AGCCGTCCCCGACCAAATCCGCCAATTCATCCCCAACGACTTCGCCTCCCTCGGAGCAGACGGCTTCGGCTTCTCCGACACCCGCCAAGCCGCCCGCCGCTACTTCAAAAACGACACCCACTCCATCGTCGCCAAAACCCTCCAACTCCTCGCCGCCAAGGGAGAAGTCGAAGAAGGTGCGCTGGAAAAGGCCATCGATAAGTACCGGCTACTGGATGTGAACGCCGGCACCACCGGCGGAGCAGGCGGCGAGGCTTAGTAAACGAGCAGTTGGGCTGTAGCCCGGGACTGCACAAACTCAAGCAGTAACCGCGACGGCGGCTTCCATCGGAAGGTGGGGGCCGCCGTCGGGCGTTTAATCAAGCCTTTTCACCGCGCAACATGACGTGACCAGCGACAACATAAGTTGTAGCCTTCGCACAAATGGAGCTTGCCTGAGATGCACCGTATGCTCGTTCCATGGCAGAGCCCAGCAAAATCACTACAAAGCGCAAAGCAGCAACCCAGGCGTTGTCGCCGGAAAAGGCGGAGACCCTGCGGCAGCTCCGTGCCAATGTGGGGCAATTGTCCACCAGCACCATGCGGCAGCTTGAGAAATCGCTGCCTTGGTACGGCCGGCTGAGCTCTGATGAACGCTCCGCTTTGGGGCTCGTGGCGCAAAATGGCATTGCCGCTTTTGTAACCTGGTATGAACGTCCCAGTTCGCCGTCGTGGATCCTGACCGACGTCTTTGGCAATGCACCCACTGAATTGACGCGCTCCATCAGCCTGCAGAAGGCCTTGCAGTTGATCAGGATTGTGGTGGAGGTCGTCGAAGACCAGGTTCCTGTGATCGCCCCTGAATCGGACCAGCCTTCGCTGCGCGAGGCGGTGCTTCGTTACTCCCGGGAAGTGGCTTTCGCGGCCGCGGATGTCTACGCACGCGCAGCGGAATCACGGGGATCTTGGGACACCCGGCTTGAGGCATTGATCGTGGATGCAATCCTGCGGGGCGAAAACACGGACGCCCTTCGATCAAGAATCGCGGCCCTGGGCTGGAAAGCGCAGGAACGTTTCACCGTCATGGTGGGCAACTCGCCATCGGAGCCCAGCGCCAGTTACGTTAGCGATTTACGCCGGACTGCCGGCCGTTTCGCAGAAGACGCGCTTGTAGGAATCCAAGGTGACCGCCTCATTCTTATCCTCGGCGGCGTCCAGGACCGGGATACGGCGTACCTCAAGCTCAGTGAACTTTTCGCGCCGGGTGCCGTCGTCTATGGCCCGGAGGCCGGCTCGTTGCTGGAGGCCAGCACTTCGGCCCAGGCCGCCTTCGCTGGCCTTACCGCCGCCCGCGCCTGGCCCTCGGCGCCGCGGCCTGTTGCAGCGGACGATTTGCTCCCGGAACGCGTTGTTTCCGGTGATGATGCGGCCCGGCGGTCACTCATCAAGAATATTTACCGTCCGTTGCTGGCGGCCTCAAACGGCTTGGTGGAAACATTGGGAACCTACCTTGAGTTGGGACATTCATTGGAGGCAACAGCGCGTGAATTGTTCGTCCATGCCAACACTGTGCGCTACCGTTTGAAGCGTGTCTGCGATGTGACAGGCTGGGATCCGCTCCTCCCAAGGGAAGCATTCGTACTTCAAACTGCCCTGGTGGTGGGCCGGCTTTCGGCCCAGCCCAAAGCCACCCCCGAGCGTCACGCATCGCGTTCACAGAACTGAACCGTTGTAGACTTCCTACAAACTGACCCAGTGAGCTTGGTGTACGAAAACACCAGTGGATCACGTGGCAATTTGGAAAGCTGGATACGTGCTTGCAATCGTCTGCCCTGGACAGGGCTCCCAGACCCCTGGATTTTTGGCCCCTTGGCTGGAACTCCCCTCCGTCGAAGGCCAATTGGCCACCCTGAGCGAGATCGCAGGCATCGACCTCAAGGCCCACGGAACCACCTCTGATGAAGAAACCATCAAAGACACCGCAGTGGCCCAACCGCTGATCGTGGCCGCGGGCCTGGTGGCAGCCAAGTCTTTGTTCGACGTCGAACTCAACACACTTCCGGTTGTCCTTGCAGGGCATTCCGTCGGTGAAATCACGGCTTCTGCCCTTGCCGGCGTCCTCACTGAGCAGGAAGCCATGACTTTCGTCCGCGAGCGGGCCAACAGTATGGCGGCCGCAGCGGCGGTAACCCCGACAGGCATGAGTGCAGTGGTCGGTGGGGACCCCGCTGAGGTCCTTGCCGCCATCGAGGCATCGGGCGCCACTCCCGCCAACGTGAACGGAGCCGGCCAGACTGTCGCCGCAGGAACATTCGAGCAGCTCAAGGCCTTGGCGGACAACCCGCCGGCCAAGGCACGCGTCATCCCCCTGAAGGTTGCCGGCGCCTTCCACACCTCGCACATGGCTCCCGCCGTCAGCGCACTGGAAGCCCTGAAGCCCTCCTTGTCCCCGCAGGACCCGACTGTCCCCCTGCTGTCCAACTACGACGGCAAGGAAGTTACGGCAGGTTCTGCCGCCGTCGACAGCATGATTGCGCAGGTCTCCAGGCCCGTCCGGTGGGACCAGTGCATGGAGAATCTCTCGGCCCGCGGAGTAACCGGTGTGATCGAACTGGCTCCGGCCGGCACGCTTGCTGGTTTGGCAAAGCGTGGAATGCCAGGGGTCAAGACAGTTGCCGTCAAAACCCCGGATGATTTGTCCGCGGCCCTGGCACTTTTCGCTGAATTGGAGGGACAAGCGTGAGCACCCCCGTACTGAACAAAGCGACGGTGAACGAGAACGCCCGCATCCTGGGCATCGGCGCCTACCGTCCGGATGTCATCGTCACCAACGACGACGTCTGCCAGTGGATCGATTCCTCGGATGAATGGATCCGGCAGCGCACCGGCATCATCACCCGCCACCGGGCAGCCGCTGACGTCAGTGTCATCGACATGGCCGAAGGCGCCGCCCGCGAAGCCATCCAGCAGGCCGGGATCGAACCGTCCCAGCTGGGTGCAATCATAGTGTCCACCGTGACCCACCCCTACGCAACGCCCTCGGCAGCCGCTGCCCTTACGGAGCGATTGGGCGCGACGCCGGCACCCGCCTACGACATTTCCGCCGCCTGTGCGGGTTACTGCTACGGCGTGGCCCAGGCAGACGCGCTGGTGCGCTCCGGTTCTGCCGAATATGTCCTGGTGGTCGGCGCCGAGAAACTCTCTGACGTCATCGACAACCACGAACGCACCATCTCGTTCCTGCTCGGCGACGGCGCCGGCGCAGTAGTGGTTGGACCTTCCGACACCCCCGGCATCGGACCTTCAGTGTGGGGCTCGGACGGTAGCAAGTGGGATGCAATTGGAATGACCCACTCTTTGGAAGACGTCAAGAAGCTGGGCGAATCGGCTCGTCACTCCGACGAAACAGATGACCTCGCAATCATCTCTGCAACACAGGATGTCTGGCCTACGCTGCGCCAGGACGGCCAGACTGTTTTCCGTTGGGCCGTCTGGGAAATGGCAAAGGTAGCGCAGCAAGCTCTCGACGCCGCCGGCATAGAAGCCAGCGACCTCGCCGCTTTTGTTCCCCACCAGGCGAACATGCGCATCATCGATGAGATGGTGAAGAAGCTGAAGCTTCCCGAGACCGTCCTCATTGGCCGCGACATCGCCCAAGCCGGCAATACATCAGCTGCTTCCATCCCCCTGGCCACGCACCGCCTTCTTCAGGAGAACCCTGAACTGAGCGGTGGGCTGGCATTGCAGATCGGTTTCGGCGCCGGATTGGTCTTTGGCGCCCAGGTTGTCGTTCTGCCATAGACCTGGACTGGCCCTGTGGCCTCCAGCCAACTGAATATGACTTACAAACCCAAACCGTAACCGCGGTTTGCCCCCTTTCCGGCATAGCCGGCACAACAAGAAAAGGAGCCAACAATGGCTAGCAACGAAGAAATCCTGGCCGGCCTGGCTGAAATCGTCAACGAAGAAACGGGCCTGGCTACCGAAGCCGTCGAGCTGGACAAGTCCTTCACCGAGGACCTGGACATCGACTCCATCTCCATGATGACCATCGTCGTGAACGCCGAAGAGAAGTTCGGCGTACGTATCCCGGACGAAGAGGTCAAGAACCTTAAGACCGTCGGCGACGCCGTCAGCTTCATCGCAAACGCCCAGGCCTAAGCCTGGTACCAGCTGTGCCGGGCCAGGGTCTTTGATCCTGTGCCCGGCACAGCCGCAGTAACGCCCAAAGTTTTTCCTGCCGCCCCTGCAAAAACTGCAGATGGGACGGCTGATCCGACAGAGAGTGATCGCATGGCACGCAAAGTAGTCATAACCGGTCTGGGGGCCACCACTCCCATCGGCGGCGACGTCCCCACAATGTGGCAGAACGCGCTGAAAGGGGTCTCAGGTGCACGCACACTCGAAGACGAGTGGGTGGCCAAGTACGACCTCCCCGTCCACTTTGCTGCCCGGTGCTCGACGCCGGCCCTGGAAGTCCTGAGCCGGGTGGAAGCCAAGCGTATGGACCCGTCCACGCAGTTTGGTGTCATCGCTGCCCGTGAAGCATGGGCTGATTCAGGCATCCAGGACATCGACCACGACCGCCTGGCGGTGGCATTTGCCACGGGCATCGGCGGCGTATGGACGCTCCTTGATGCCTGGGACACGCTCAGGGACAAGGGTCCGCGCCGGGTCCTGCCCATGACCGTTCCCATGCTCATGCCCAACGGCGTAGCCGCTGCTGTCAGCCTAGACCTGGGCGCCCGAGCCGGAGCCCATACTCCAGTCTCCGCCTGCGCATCCGGTACTGAGGCCCTGCACCTTGGCTTGGACCTGATCCGTTCCGGCAAGGCCGACGTCGTCATGTGCGGTGGCGCCGAAGCCGCCATTCACCCGATGCCCTTGGCCGCCTTCTCGTCCATGCAGGCGCTCTCCCGCCGCAATGACGATCCTGAGCGCGCTTCCCGCCCGTATGACATCGATCGCGACGGCTTTGTCATGGGTGAGGGTGCCGGTGCGCTGGTACTCGAAGCAGAAGAGCACGCAATCGCCCGCGGTGCCCGCATCTACGCTGAGCTTGCCGGTACATCGGTAACGGCCGACGCCTACCACATCACAGCCCCCGATCCCGAAGGTCTCGGCGCCACCCGCGCACTGAAGGCCGCAATGTTTGACGGCAGGATCCAAGCGGAGGACGTAGTCCACGTCAACGCCCACGCCACCTCCACCCCAGTAGGTGACAGGCCGGAGTACACGGCCCTCCGCGCCGCACTGGGGGCTCACGTCGACAACGTGGCGGTATCTGCCACCAAGTCCCAGATGGGCCATCTCCTGGGCGCCTCCGGGGCTGTAGAGGCGGTCCTCACTGTCCTGGCTGTCTATGAGCGCAAGGCACCTGTCACCATCAACCTCGAGAACCAGGATCCTGAGATCCCCCTCGACGTCGTGACGTCCGCGCGTGACTTGCCTTCGGGCGACATCGTCGCGCTGAGCAACTCCTTCGGCTTTGGCGGACACAACGCCGTCATTGCGGTCCGAAACGTCTAAGACCTGCGTTCGCCGGATGCCGTGAGGTGAACAGAAGAGAAGGGCCCACCATTCCTTTAGGTGGGCCCTTCTCTTCTGCTATGGGAATGTTTTGGCGGTCAGGAGTTGCTGCTACCCCACTTGGTGTAGCCACCGGACCGGAGCGCCCTCAGCAGCGTGGCGGAAGGGCTCCAGTTCCTCATCCCAGGCTTCGCCCAGGGCCAATGACAGCTCATGGTAAACGGCGGACGGGTCTCCGGCTCCTGACTCATAGGCATAGCGGATGCGGTCCTCACTGACCATGATGTTGCCGTGCACATCCGTGACAGCATGGAAGATCCCCAGTTCCGGGGTATGCGACCAGCGTGCCCCATCCACGCCTTGGCTCGGTTCTTCGGTAACCTCGTACCGCAAATGTGCCCAGCCTCGAAGAGCAGACGCCAACTGGGCGCCGGTGCCTGGCGTACCTGTCCAGGACAGTTCGGCACGGAACATTCCGGGCGCAGCTGGCTGAGGGGTCCACTCAAGATCGGTCCGCTTGTCCACGACCGATCCGATGGCCCACTCAACGTGCGGGCACAATGCCGTAGGGGCCGAGTGCACGAAAAGGACACCGCGGGTTGTTGCAACAGACATTCCATCCTCCATAGCTGTAGGTACGTCTTCCCCAACGACCTCTGCGACGGATGTTTACTGTTGCTGCCCGGCCCTGTCATTCTTAAGGACCCTGCAGGCTATTCAATTAGCTAAGACTCTTTGATTGTGACACGAAACGAACCCTCAACCCTAAATTGAAGGTTCGGCCGTGGTGCTTTCATTTTGCCGTACCCTTCCCGTTTCCGCCAGTGCAACTCTTTGGGCGTCATTTTCAGGCCCGGGGGTGGGCCTGCTGATAGCTCTTCCGAAGCCTGTCCACGGAAACGTGCGTGTAGATTTGCGTAGTGGCGAGGCTACTGTGCCCAAGAATTTCCTGCACTGCCCGAAGATCAGCCCCACCATCCAGCAAATGCGTTGCAGCGCTATGCCTCAAGGCGTGGGGTCCCGTTGCAGCGGTATCGCCAAGCGCCTGCAGGAGGGCGGCTACAACGGCACGGACTTGGCGTGGGTCAACGCGGTTTCCCCTTACGCCCAGGAACAGAGCCGGGCCGCTCGTGGCAGTTACCAGCGCCGGGCGTCCCCGGCGGAGCCAATCGTCGATTGCAAGGGCAGCTGGAACTCCGAAAGGAACGGTACGCTCCTTGTTTCCCTTGCCGATGACACGAAGGGTCCTTCTATCCGGATCCATATCATCGATGTCCAGCCCGGCAAGCTCCCCCACGCGCACACCGGTTGCGTACAGCAGCTCCACCATTGCACGATCCCGAAGGGCCAGGGGACCTCCGTCTGCCGCAGCAGCGTCAAGGCTATCCACGACCCTGAGAATTTGCTGCTGCTGGAGGACTCCAGGCAACGATTTCCCGCGTTTAGGAGCTTGCAGACGAAGGGCCGGATCCGTGGCGATGAGTTCCTCCCTCAGAGCCCACTTGGTAAACGACCTGGCCGTGGCGGCACGTCGGGCAAGAGTTGACCGGGCCATCCCGGCTTCACTTTGCGCACCCAGCCATCGGCGGAGCGAACCCAACTCCAATTGATCGAGATCGCGTATTCCCTCCTGGAGCGCGAATCCGAGAAGGCTGTACACGTCCGCCAGATATGCGCGGACAGTATGTGCCGACCTCGCGCGTTCACCGTGGAGGTAGCGTTCGAAACCCTCCACTGCGCTCTTTAGCGATGCTGGCAATGATTCTGCGTCCACCCTTCCAACTTTGCCAGCAACATGGACCCTCGCTGCGTATCAACATGCTTCGCTGCTCGTCCGCCTAGGCATTCTTGGTGCGCTTCCAGGCCCCCCGTTCGCAGGATGCGAGACCCAGCAGTCCCAATCGACCCAAGCCCGCACGCACAGAGTCCGGGCTGAGGCCCGCAACGACCGTGAGTTTCTCCACGGAACTTGCTGATCGAAGCGGCAAGGCGTCCAGGAGAATCAGGTCTTCCAAGGACAAGCCATCATGCGGTGCGGCCGGCGAATCCTTCTCGGAGACCATCACCTCGCCATTCCGGCCGGCCAGTTCAGCAATTTCTCCGACGTCCGTCACACAGATCGCCCCGCCATCCCGGAGCAGCCTATGGCAACCCGCCGAGTTCGCGCTGTGAATGGATCCGGGAACAGCTGCCACTACCCGCCCTATGCTCTCAGCGTGGTGGGCTGTGTTCAATGCGCCTGACCGCCAACGTGCCTCCACTACCACCGTGACAGCCGCGAGCGCAGCAATGAGGCGGTTTCGCTGCAGGAATCGGTACCTTGTAGGGGCGGATCCGGGTGGAACCTCCGAAATCACGGCTCCTTGGTTGGCGACGGCACGAAGAAGATCCTCGTTCCCGGAGGGATAGAAGCGGTCCACTCCCCCAGCCATGATGGCAATGGTCGGTACGTTTGCCACCCCACCACGGAGGGCCCCACGGTGGGCGTGGGCGTCAATGCCGTAGGCTCCCCCGGAAACAACGCAGTATCCACGCTGGGCCAAGCCGTAGGCAAGATCCCCAGTCACGGACGCTCCATAGCTCGTGCTGTCCCTGGACCCCACCAACGCGATGGTCTGCCGCGTTAAGGGAAGGGGCTGCTCGTGTCCGCGCCACCACAGGCATAAAGGCTCCTGGAGGCCGAGGTCGGACAACTGCTCGGGCCAAAGCTCGTCGCCGGGAACAATCAGGCGGCCTCCGAGCCGCCTCATCGTCTCCAGGTCACGGTCCGGCGCGAGGTCCGGAACACGTGGAGCCCATCGTCGCTTGCTGGCCGTGAGCCCCGGCCACGAAGCCGGGCCTCCGCTTTCGGTCAGTAAAGCGGAGATCTCTTGTTCAAGGCGCGGACCTGCAGCGAGTTCGCCTGTCACGATACCCAGCGCATCAACGGGTCCAACAGCATGAACCAAGGCGAGCCCCACGGAATCCTGTGGTTCCATCAGACGGGCCAATGCTGCCCGTGCAAGCCTTTCCTTTTCCAGCTTCCCCAACACGGTTCCCCTTGCGCCTTCGGTTGTCATTCCGTCCTTCGTCACGTTGTCCTTCATGCCATCGCCGTTGCTTGCCGGAGGCCGAGTGCTTGTCCGATGTGGTCTGCAGTAGGAGTCTTGCTATGGTCCAGGTCTGCCAGTGTCCACGCCAACCGAAGGACACGGTCATAGCCTCGGGCTGTGAGGATGCCGCGCTCCAGTGCCGTGTCCAGGATGCGGGTGGCGCCCGGTGGCAGCCTCAGTTCCCCGCGCAGGGTGCGTCCCGGCACTTGGGAATTGGTTTCAATGCCAAAAGCCCCCAAGCGATCGGCCTGTCTCTGCCTCGCAGCCAGTACCCGTCCCGCAACAGCTTCCGTTCCCTCTTCCGTGCCTGCCTGCCCAAAATCGGCGAGGGACACGCGTTCGACTTGGAGTTGTATGTCGACGCGATCCAGGAGGGGACCCGATATGCGGCCGAAGTACCGCCTGCGCATTATTGCAGTGCAGGTACAGTCCATCCCCTTGCCCGAGGCTTTGCCGCATGGGCAAGGATTGGCTGCCAGGACCAGTTGAAACCGCGCGGGGTACGCCGCTGTCCCTGCCGAGCGGTGAATCACCAGTTCGCCGCTCTCCAAGGGCTGCCGAAGGGCATCCAGGACGCGTCGTTCATACTCGGGAGCCTCATCAAGGAAGAGGACTCCGCGATGTGCCCGCGAGGCAGCTCCGGGGCGCGGAAGTCCAGAGCCTCCGCCGATGATCGCAGCTGCGGTGGCACTGTGGTGGGGATTCTCGAACGGCGGCCTCCGCAGCAACGTGCCGGTTGACGAGCGGACCGCTGCCAGGGAGTGAATGGCAGTAACCTCCATTGCTGCCTTGTCCGCAAGATCCGGCAAGAGTCCTGGCAAACGCTCCGCGAGCATCGTCTTACCGGCACCCGGAGGTGCAGGAAAGGGTAAAGACCATGTATGCGCGCTCCCTGTTCACATCGAATTCTGGCCGATTCGTGGGTGGCAGTCAGGAAACCTGCAAAATATCACCACGGGTGCCCGAAACCGGGCCCTTAGCGTCCTTCCGAACAGCTTCGAACATCGCCTGACATCACGCAGACTTGAAGCGGGAGGCTACCGTCTCACGCATAGCCGCAACATCGACGTCGCCGGCTGTCTGCTCTATAAGCACTTTGGCCAGCCGTCTCGGCCAGAGCACCTGAACGCTCCGAGTCGAAAATGCGCCCCCGATCAGGGGCCAGTCTGCTTCGATGAAGCACAGCACCCCGGTGACCGGAACATCCCCGACGAGGTCGCGCACGACGTCGACCTGTTTGAGCACGCCGTCGACCAGTTTGGTGCAATCGCGCCGGCCAACGAGGAGCTTCTCAAGGCGTGGGCGAAGGATGCCACCCTCGATCTTGAGTTCAGGCCGTCCCTTGTACCGCTTGGCATCGATCACCCAGATTCCACCGGGAGTGATGGCGATGTGGTCGATATTGGCCTTTGAGCCGGGGATGCGTCGGTCGTGAAGGACGGCCAGGCCATCGGCGGCCAGGGCATCCAGCCGAGCGCCGAGGCGTTCCTCGCCAATCGCGCCTCGATCCCATGCCTTGGTGCTTTGGCGTTCGTCAGAGACGGCGACTGCGATGCCACCGAAGTGACCCCACTTCTCGCGAAGCCTTTCCTCGTCTTTCGCTTTGCGACGCTCATACTCGCGTCGGGCCGACGAGCCAGCGATTCCGGACTCATTGGCTGGCAACGCCTCACGAGCCGGTCCGAGGTCGTGGAACGTGGATTCGGCAGCCTCGGTGGGACACTCCAAGCAGCGGACGGTCTTTGTCTCAGTCTCATAGATGGCTTCTGTCCCCGCCGGAAGAGATGTACCGCACATCCTGCATCCTCCGGAGTACCGGAGCCTCATCTGCCTCATGAGGACGCGGGGTGGATCGTCGAAACGGACAGAGTCTGCAGGTAGGTTACGACGGCGATTCCGCGGATACGCTTTGTCATAAGCTTCATCTTCACCCGCAGCCAGGAACGGTGTTGGACCTGTCGCGCTTACGGCGTGCAAAAGACCGCGCGAACTGCCACACGACTTTAGTGGAAGTGTTGACCGCCGTGCTCCAGTGAGCTGCAAAAACCACGGCAGACATGCCGCTACGTCGTCGGCTGGCTGTCGGTTTGCGGAAATTCACGGAGTGCGCCCGCTACGGCTCTGACCGCCACCGGGTCTTCCGTCCAGTGTCGGCCTGTGCGCGTACAAGCGTGAACGTTTGTCACTTTCGAGGCCTTGGCAGCCTCAGCGAGTTCTGCCCACGCTACCCGCAGTTCCTCCTGGGGCTCCGGTGACGTGAGCGCGTCCGGGATTGGGGCTGCCGGCCCAACGGGACTCGTGCGTGCTGCGGATACGGGTTTTCGCTGAAAAAGACTTCTAAGACCCATTTCCGTGTTCCCCCTTTTTTGCCCTAATCCAGAGTATCAATGCTCTCTCAACGCGTGCGGGACCTCCGCCGGGCAGCCGTCCGCCGATACTGCACCGGAGGCATGCTCAGCTATAGAGACATCATCAGAACGAACGGGTTCTCGTCATCCAGGAGCACGAGGAAGGCCGTTGCTGGTGCGGCGAGAGCTGCGGTTGGCCGGCACCGCCCATCATCCAAGTGTTTAGGTTCGTGGCCGCTTCCCAGCACAGTGCTGGTCCGGTCTAAAGCAAACACCGTCGATGCGCGGCCAGAGACGTACAGGAATCTCGATCATCAGGAAGTCCAGAGGTCCATGATCGTCGGGACACGTGGATCGATCGTCAGGGAGCACTGTTGCGGCGAATCCTCCGTTCACTTGGGATCGACTAGGTCCTGCAATGCCCGCTTGATGGCTCTCCCCAGCGCCGCGTGTGTGTGTCGGATCCAGGTGATTGCCTCCTGGGCATCCGCATCCCCGGTTCTCAGAAACTCGAGAAGCTTGGGATTGTCATACTCCCGCTGGTAGTGGAAAATCTGGTTGCGAAAGCGGCGCAGATCATCGACACGGTCATCGCCAAGGAGCTCATCGACCTCCGAATCGGAGATCCCTGCATTGCGCCACCCTTCGATCACAACGTAGACCGTCGCGTACCAGAGACTTAGCGCGATCGAGTCGTCCATCGAGGTGGCGAAGTCGACCTCGATGGACGACTGCTCTCGATTTATCCGGCACATGAACACGCCCGTGACTACAGGATCCGGGAGAAGGTTTATCAGTACCTGCTCTACGCAAAACTGGAGTGAACCGCTTCCCTGCTGGCGCCGTCCGGTCTCAGTAGAGTTGGCGACGCCGACGACGTGGGGTTTGCCACGTTGGCTGAGACGGATCGTGCCGCATGTGTATCAATTGAGTTGGCAATTCCGTAGCCCCTTGGCGGCCGCGAGGTGCGTCTGGTCACGTAGCACGAGGCGAGTCCGCACGTCGCGTTGCCACGTGCGGTGAGACAGAGCCCGTCGATCCGTAGATTGCCGTGTGTATTGAGATTCTTGCCAACAAGACTGAGACCGGACAAGTGTGATCAGCACGCAAGGGTTTGCCGGCCGATGCTGGTTGACGGAATATCCGTTATCGGCGCGGAAAATGGGCCCCGGAGGGGTCTTGTTACCAGCCTGAAGCCGATTGATTACAAAGGACCCAAGGCCGTGGATCACAGGAAGGTGCGGCGGGTGAGGCCGGCGAGCACCCCCTGAGCAAACAGTTGACACGCACGAACTTACCTTCGTATCTGGGTGGACTGATGGTGGCCTTTGCCAGATGGTGAGGCCTCTTCAGCCTTGAGGGCGGGGCTGGAGAAGTGCGTGCGTCTCGTATGTGCTCAGCGCTGGCACGGGAAGCTCCGAAGGCCCGGACGCCGACAAACGCAGTCCGTCCAGCACGATCCACAGGTAGCGGCGGTACAGTCGGTCGGCATCATCTCGACCCTCCGGAACAGACCCGTCCTGGACCGTGCCCGAGATGTCGGTGAGGGCGATCTGGAGGAAGATCAGGTCCGTGCCGGTGACGTCCTCGCGAAGCGCTCCGGCCCCGCGAGCCCGGGCGGCGACTTGGTCAACCAAAGTGGCGAGCCGATCGCGTTGCTGGTCATAGTGGTCGGGCCACGTGCGCCCTGCAAGCATCTGCGCCATGCCCCGGTCTTTGGCTTGCGCGGCAAGGGACTTTTCAAGGTATAGCACTAAGCCCTCCCACGGATCCGGCGCGGCCAGTGCCTCGCGCAGGATCGCTTCCAACTCATCGACCTGCTGTCGCCAGATCGCCTCGATCAGTTCCTCCTTGTTAGCGAAGCGCCGGTAGGCGGTGCCCACGCCAACACCGGCATGGTGGGCCACGTCATTGAGGGTGGCAGCCAGCCCGCGTCGGGCAAACAGATCCCGGCCCGCAGCGATCAGTAGATCGCGATTACGGGCGGCGTCCTTGCGCAATGTCTGATCTGTCATCCTCCAAGCCTAGTACAACCGGATGCGTTTTATCCGATTAGATGCTAGTGTTGTGGAAGTGGATGCAAGCGATCCGCTTCCTCGACCACAGGAATTGTGGGGCCACCACCGACGACCGGGGTGCAGAGGTTGACCGCAGCGTTCCCTTAGCGTGAGCTTCCGCCGGGAGACCCCTGCGGAGTGAACAATCCCCTGTCTGGGCGCTGATGCTCGCGCCGCCCGGCATTTAGATTCTTAGTTCCTGAAAGGACGCCCCTCATGCCCACCACCGTTACTCCGTTGAATGCATCGACGGGAGAAGACACCGCGGATGATGCCGGCCTGCAGCGGCTCCCTCTGATCGTGTGGATGCTCGGCGTCGTTACCTTCGTCATGGGCACCACGGAAATGATCGTCGCGGGTCTTCTGCCTCAGGTCGCCTTCTCGCTAGATGTGACGATCGCTCAGGCTGGACTCCTCATCACCGTGTTCGCGCTGGGAATGGTGGTCGGAACGCCCATCATGTCGATCGCCACCCTGCGCCTTCCCCGCAAAGCAACGCTCATCATGGCGCTCCTGTTGTTCGCGGTGGCGCATGTCGTTGCCGCATCGACGGACGTGTTCGCTGTGGTGCTCGTTGCCCGCTTCGTCGCTGCGGTGGCCACCGGGACGTTCTGGGCCATCGGCGCCGTTGTCGCAGCCGCCGCTGCAGGGGCCGAGGCCGGCGCGAAAGCGATGGGCATCATGGTTGGCGGCGTCACCCTCGCAACAGTCATCGGCGTACCCATCGGTACCGCCGCCGGCCAGTTCCTGGGCTGGCAAGGCCCGTTCTGGGCACTCGCCGTACTCGCGGCTGCCTGCGCAGTCCTTCTGTGGAAGGTACTCCCCGGAGGCATCGTGGCGGACGGAGGGGCGAATCTTCGCGCCGAGTTCCGTCGGCTGCGCAATACCCGCTTGTGGTCCGTCTACGCGGCGACGGCGCTCATACAAGCGGCCTTCCTCGGCGTCTACAGCTACATCGCTCCGCAGCTGACCGAACGCGCCGGACTCGCAGCAGCGATCGTGCCACTGGTGATGATCGCCTACGGCGTCGGCGCACTGACCGGCACTACCATCGGCGGCCGCTTCGGTGATCGACACCCCTACACCGTGATCGGTGCCGCCGTGGCTGGTCTCATCGTCACAATGACGGTGCTTCTGCTCTGGGGCGGCAGCGCTCCAGTGGCCCTGGTGTTTTTCACCCTGATGGGCATGTTCGGGTTCGCCGCGAACCCGATCCTGGTCTCAGAAGCACTTCGCGCCGCGGGGCCCGACGGAGTTCTTCCCATCGCACTGAGCAACTCGTTCTTCAACATCGGCGTCGCACTCGGCTCCGCCCTCGGCGGCGTCGCGATCGCATCAACGCTCGCGGAGCAGGGCGTGCCAGCACTCGGCCTCACCCTCACGGTTGCCGCCGCAGTCCCATGCATCGGACTCGGCCTCACCGCGAAGAAGGCCCTGAGAGCCCAACGTCAAACCCTGAAGTGAATCGGATACTGATGATCGAGGAGCAAGCTCCTCAGCCCCGTTACCAGGGCTTGATGCAACAGAAACGAAGGAAACGTTGAACGAGACAATCACCCTCAACAACGGCGTGACCATGCCAGCCATCGGCCTCGGCGTGTTCCAGAGCGCCCCCGAGGAGACCACCGGCGCCGTTCGGACCGCACTGCAGGTCGGCTACCGCCATATCGACACCGCAGCCAGTTACCAGAACGAGCGCGAAGTCGGCGACGGGATCCGGGCATCCGGGCTCGACCGGAATGACGTGTTCGTCGAAACCAAAGTGTGGGTCAGCGACTACGGTCACGACGAAACGCTTCATGCGTTCGAGAAGAGCTCCCGGAAACTCGGCCTCGACCGAATCGATATGCTGATCCTGCACCAGCCCATGCCGCAGAATTTCGATCGCACCGTTGCGGCCTACAAGGCCCTCGAGGAGCTGCTGGCTGCCGGACGCGTCCGCGCCATCGGTATCAGCAACTTCATGCCGCATCACATTGTCGAACTCCTGAATCGAGTAGATGTGGTGCCGGCAGTGAACCAGATCGAGTTGCACCCGTACTTCACGCAGCCGGAGGTCCAGGCCGCGGACGCCGAACACGGCATCCTCACCCAGGCGTGGTCCCCGATCGGCGGAATCACCTTCTACCCGGGATGGGGCGAGGAGCGCAAGAACGTGCTCCACGACGACGCTGTCACGGCAATCGCAGGCCACCAAGGCAAGTCTCCGGCGCAGGTGCTGCTCCGCTGGCACCTGCAGCAGGGACGCTCGGTGATTCCGAAGTCCACAAACCCCTCGCGCATCGCCGAAAACTTCGATGTCTTCGACTTCACCCTCACGGAGCAGGACCTCGCCCGCCTGGACGCCCTGAACACCGGCGTGCGCGGCGGCCCGAACCCGGACGAGATCGATCCGTCCAGCTGGGGCTTGGAAATCCCCGAGACCTGACCAAGAGCACGAACGACCAGAGAAGGACAGCAAACCTTGTCAAACCACGTCCCCAACATCACGCTCAACAACGGCATCGAGATGCCTATCCTCGGCTACGGTGTCTACCTCATCCCGCCAGCAGAGACCGAAAAAGCGGTTAGCGACGCTCTGGAGGCCGGATACCGGTCCCTCGACACCGCCGCCGCCTATCAAAACGAAGAAGCCGTCGGACGAGCCATCGCGGCAAGTGGCATCCCGCGCAGCGAACTGTTCATCACCACGAAGCTCTGGATCCAGGACGCCGGTGATAAGAACACCGCCCTGGCCTACGAGCGGTCTCTTCGCAAGCTCGGCCTCGACTACGTTGACCTCTATCTCATCCATCAGCCGTTCGGCGACTACTACGGTGCCTGGCGGGCGATGGAGGACATCTACCGAAGCGGCCGGGCACGCGCCATCGGGGTGTCGAACTTCTACCCCGACCGGCTCATCGACCTCATCGACCACAACGACATCGTGCCGGCCGTGAACCAGATCGAGACGCACCCCTACTTCCAGCGCGGCATCGACCAGCAGATCATGGCCGACCGGGGGATACGGCCCGAGTCCTGGGGCCCGCTCGGTCAAGGGCAGCACAATCTCTTCGACGACCCCACCCTCACGGAGATCGCTTCCGCGCACGACAAGACGGTCCCCCAGGTGATCCTGCACTGGCTGATCCAGCGCGGCATCATCGTCATCCCGAAGTCCCTCAAGCCCGAGCGGATGCGGCAGAACATCGACGTGTTCGACTTCACCCTCACCGAGGACGAGATGGCCCGCATCGCCACACTCGACACCGGAGCCAGCCCGGCATTCGACCACCGCGACCCCGCCAGCGTCAGCATGCTCGGCAACACCCGCCTGACCTGACGGGCACGTCGGCACCGAGAACAAAAAGGAACTTCAACCGGCGGTTGAAGTTTGGGGTTTCCGACTTTTGTAGCCCTCAACTTCGCCCCTTTAGGATCTTGAGAGGATTAACTTGTCGGTAACAACATCTTCTTCGCGCTCCGTTGGGATGGCGCCGGGCGCGGCCCTCTTGTTCGCTATTGCCGCTGGCGCGGCAGTCGGCAACCTGTATTGGGCGCAGCCACTGCTGGCTACGCTGGCCGGCTCCTTCGGTGTTTCCACCGGCACAGCTGGCCTCGTCGTCACCATCACCCAGATTGGCTACGCCATTGGCGTGTTCTTCCTCGTGCCACTGGGTGACATCGTTAACCGGAAGCGCATGATCCCGGCTTTCATGCTCCTCTCCGCGGCGGCTCTCGCGGCCAGCGGACTTGCGCCGTCCTTTCCCGTCCTGCTCGCGACCTTTGCCCTTGTAGGACTTTCGACCGTGGCGGGTCAGCTTCTCGTTCCCCTCGCGGGGGATCTTGCCACTGACGAGCAGCGTGGCCGCGTGCTCGGAACGGTCGCTTCTGGTGCCGTCTTCGGGCTCCTGATTGCGCGTGCCGTCAGCGGTATCGTGACTGATTTCCTCGGCTGGCGCGCGATTTTCCTCGGAGCGGCCGGTCTCATGCTGATTCTGGCGGCTGTCATGGCGCGGTACTTGCCGTCCCTCACGCCCCGCGACGCGATCCCTTATCGGAAGCTACTCCTCTCAGTCCTTCGCACTGCAGCCCAGAACGCGAGGGTGCGGATTACCGCGTTTATGGGTGCTGCGACGATGAGCGTTTTCACGCTGTTCTGGACCGCGCTGACATTCCTCCTGGCCGGTGCACCCTACTCCTACTCGACCACGCAGATCGGTTTGATCAGCCTTGTCGGTATTGCTGGAGCGGTGGCCGTGCAGCGGGCCGGACGGCTATTCGACCGTGGCCTGGCGGTCCCGGCTATCGGCATGGGACTCCTTTTGGCTCTGGTTTCGGTCACCATCGTAGGGGTCGGTGCATCGTCTCTCGCCGCGATTCTCGTTGCGATCGCCCTGTTCTCGGTCGGTATTCAATCGGTCCAGGTTCTGGTCCAGACCCGAATGCTCTCCCTTGACCCGTCCGCCCGCAGCCGCCTCAACACCGTCCTGGTGGTCGGGAACTTCATTGGCGGCGCAATCGGATCTGCTCTCGCGGGGCTCTTGTGGTCCCTTGGTGGCTGGGTAGCCGTGATGACGGCCGCGGCCGGCATTATCGGCATCGCTCTCACAATTTGGTTCGCCCAACGCAAACATGGCTTGGCTGGCTAAACACCTTGCCAGTGCCACGAGCACGTTGCACCGCGGCGAGGAATACCCGATGTGGATTCCCGATGGGAGCAACACAACTCACAGATGGAGAGGGTGATGTGATGGAGGGTTTAGAAACCGCCGTACTCCTCGGTGTCACGGTGCTTGCCGGCGCGATCCTGGCCCCGAGGATCCGTGTCGCCGCACCCCTCGGAGCAGCCGGAATTGATCTAGATTTGTACGAAGTGTCAGCGGACTGCCCACCCACTAGCGCGGTGAACATTGGCTTCCCTTATTGCATGCTGCGTTGATCAGCCGCGACACGTTCCGCGGTGCTAGCGAGATGCCCTGGCACCCCAGATGGGCTAGAACGGCAGTGGAAGCTTCGCCGTCCGGCCGCCGTCCAGCGTGATGATCTCGCCGGTCAGGAATTCGGAGTTGTCGCCTGCCAGGAAGACAGCGAGGTTGCCGACGTCTGATGGGGTGCCCAAGCGGCCTGCAGGGTGTAGTTGATGCAACGACTTCCGGGCTTTTGCCACGTTTGGCTGCGAGGCCAGGTATGTCTCGCTGAGTTCTGATGTGATCCAGCCGGGGGCGATGGCGTTGCACCTGATATTGTCCTCGCCCAGGTCGAGGGCCAGGGCTTTGGTCATTCCGTGAATACCGGCTTTGGATGCGCAATAGGCCGCGTGGCCGGGGTTGGCCGCCATGCCTTCGATGGAGCCGACGTTGATGATGCTTCCGCCGCCGGCCGTGCGCATGTGCGGCAGAACCGCCTGGGCCAGGAACAGCGGCGCCCGCAAATTCAGCGCCATCATCCGGTCCCATTCCTGCGGCCGGATGCCCTCGACGGTCCGTTCGAACATAATCCCGGCGTTGTTGACCAGGATGTTGAGGCCGCCGAAGCGTGCAACAGCCTGGCCGACGACGGCGGGAAGAGCAGCGGTATCCGAGAGGTCCGCCTGGATGCCAAGTACCGCGGGGTGGCGTTCCAGTTCAGGGGCGACGGGCCGCCGCTGCACCACGGCCACCCGCGCCCCTTCTTCGAGGAAGCAGTCCACAATGCCCCGGCCTATCCCCTGTCCCCCGCCGGTCACCAAAGCCGTCTTGCCTTCAAGCTGCATGGCTGGCGATCAATCGGTTTCCGGGCTGGTGCAGAAGAAGCATCTGTTGGTGTCACAGTCATCGACAGCGGCTATTGCGCCTGTGTCGTTGAACTCTTCAGCGAAAATCGTGCCGGACATTGCTTACTCGCCGTACATCAGGCTGCTAAGGAAGCTGTCCAACTGCCGGCCAGCTACGGAATTATTTCTGTCCGCCGTACAGGGGCCTGCCTGCTCAAGGTACAGCCCCTCCCATGGCGAGCACTTCAGTTCTCCCGTTTCCAATGGGTCAGCGGCTTCTAAACGAGCGGCAGCTTCCATTGACGGCCACGAAGCCGGCGTGGACGGGGCGTGTGAACGTACCACGGCCCAGTTGCGGTGGCCGAAAGCGGTGAAAATGGCACGGTGGCCTATGGAAATTGACACGATCTCTTGCCTTCCTGCTGGCGGCTTCGGAACCACTGTGTCCCGGAGCCAAACTTGATATTGACTATTTAAGTTGAACGTCACGTTCGACAAATGAACGTAAAGACAGTGTGGCACACCTCACCCGAAGGGCGCAATGGCCTGGCGCCGGGAAGTTTTTATCCGGGGATTTCATTCTCGGCCACCACTACTACGTGGGGCTTGTCTGCGCCGCAGACCATCACCCGCCCCCTGCCTTCGCCCTGGATGATCCAGAAGACGCTTCGATCGCGGGCGAGCATGTCGATGTGCCCGAGCGTTGTGGTTCCATCCCTGCGGAACACCCGCACGGCGTCCCCGCGGGACAGCCTCGACCAGTCCGGGACGTGCGCGGGAGATTGAGGGCTGCGACTAATAGCGGAAGCCTGGGGGCGCGTATGCATGGTGGTAGTCCATTCGATGCGGGGTGGCAAAGGGGCGGCGGCGCTGCCTTGCAAAAGAAAGTGAGGAGGGCCACAATGAAGGTGTTCATTCAATGAACGTGACGTTCAATTTAGTACTCTTGTGTCTTCATATCAAGACCCCCGGCATCGACGGAGATGATGGACATGGAACGACGCGGAAAGACCATCACCGGATTCCGCCAGGTGGTGCTCCTGCGGGCCCTTCGCGGGCCGGCGCGGCCGCATGTCATGTGGGTCCAGGCCGCGGGCTACGAGCAGTCCCTCTTTCCGAGTATGGCGGGATGACTTTGCCTTACTGGCGCCAAAAGCGGAAGCAAAAGCCCCGCAGGGAACCAGCGGAGGTGATCAGGGAACGCGATGCACGCCGGACGGCGGCGCTGGCCCGGTGCGTCAGGGAAGTATGGGGCAGCAATGATCCACAGGCGTTGACGCACAGCCTGGTCGCTGAACGCGTGGGAGTGCCGGTCCAGTTCGTACGCTGGAAGTATCCGTCCATCGAGCACCTGCTCGCGATCGCCGAGGCCTAGGGCGGATGCGGGTGGACGTTCGGCCGGCGTGGTCTCGGGTAGCGGGGTATGACAGTCAGGAGTCGCCCGGCTCGAAGCCCAGAAGCGCCTTGGCAATGTCCTTGCCGGCCATTCGAAGATCTTTGATCGTGTCCGGCAGGCTGTCCGAGTTCAGCCGTTGCTCCGGTCCGTTGACCGACACGATGCCGACCAGGGCACCTGCCACGTCCCGGACCGGCAGCGCCACAACGAAGAGCCCTTCTTCGAGTTCGTTGTTAAGAAGGGCATAGCCGTGTTCGCGGATTGTATGCAGTTCGTGGATGAGCGCGTCCCGCTTGGTGATGGTGCTCGGCGTGTAGGCTTCCAGTTTCTTGGGCAGCGCCTCGATAACTTCCTCGTCGGTCATCTCTGCAAGCAGGAGCTTGCCCGTTGCACTGGCGTGCACCGGGTAGGTTTCACCGACGTACATGTTGACGTTCAGGTACCGGGAACCGGAGGCTTCGGCGATAACGTCATAGGCCAGAGCCTCACGCACCATGGCAAAGCTCAGGGTCTCCTTTAGCTTTGCCGCGTACTCCTCCAGGATGGGCTGTACCCTGGCCACCGCGCCGGTATACGGGTCGGCCAGCCGGCCCAGCCGTGCCATCTCCCAGCCGAGTGTGTAGCGGTTGTCGACCCGGTCAACAAACCCCGTTTGCTCCAGGCTCAGCAACAGGCGGAATGCTGTGGGGCGCGTCATCCCGACGGCCTGGGCCAGTTCGGTGACAGTGATACCAGCCCGATGCCGGCCGAGCTCACTGAGCAGGACGGTGGCCTTGATAACGGACTTGTTGGTGAGGTCTACTGCCTCCCCCGCCGCGGCATCGTCGCCGCCTGTTACCGCTTGTACGTCCTCGCCTGTTTCCGTTGCCACATTAAACCCCGGTTCCGTTCATGTCTGCTCAAGGCAATGGCGCCCCGACTGGCTGTCTCCACCATCCTATGCCTCTCTACAGAGCGAACGGGGCGTTCAGGAATCAGGACCACGTCACCCCGCTACAACTGATGCGGAGGCCTGTGCCACCAACCTGGCTGATGCCGCAAGGGCCTCACGTGCGGCGACGGCCAGCAGGCCGGTGTCCGACGCCGTGGGCATGAAGCGGAAGCCAAGGGTGATCATCTTTTCGGACAAAACCGGCTCGCCGGTGTAGATGCCGGGGACTACGCCGGCTTGGCTGCAGCGGCGGGCAACATCGGCGAGGATGCCGTCGGCGCCTTCGCCGGTGAGTTCCTCGAGCGTGATCCCCAGGCTGAGGGAGAGGTCATAGGGGCCAACGAAGACGGCATCGGGTCCGGTGGACAGGATGGCGTCAAGGTTTGCCAGACCGGCGGCCGTTTCGATCATGAGGATGCACAGTGCATCGTCCTGCTGGTTTCCCGGGACCGGTTTGGGGTAGCGGGGACTGCGGCGGGTGGGGCCGTAGCTGCGCTTTCCACGTGGAGCGAAGCGGGTGGCCGCTATCAGGGCCTCTGCCGTGGTTGCATCTTCCACGGTGGGAAAGATGATGCCGCCTGCGCCGGCATCGAGCACCCTGCCAACAGTGCCGGCCTCGTGCCCGGGTGCGCGGACGATCGACGGCACGCCAAACAGATGGGCAGCTTCGATCAGGGGCTGCAGTTCGGAGATTTCCGCACCGCCGTGCTGGCCATCGATACATATCCAATCGAATCCTTCGGCGGCCAGGATGTCTACCGCTGCCGGGTCCCGAAAGCTGACCCAGGCGCCCGGGTGGGTGCCGCCGTCGTCGATGTTCAGGCGGGGCGTGGGCAGGCTGGTGGAGTTGGCGCTTTCACCGTAGATCTTCATGGTGTCCCTTCGGCAGGTTTCGATGATGTTGGGCGTTAATACAGGGATGCCTGGCCGGGGTGTCCCGGCCAGGCGTCCACGGTGGTTGTTGGATGGTTAGTGCTGCAGGGCCGGCTTGCCCAGCGGCGCGGAGGTGTCGCTCAGGCTCAGGCCCTTGGTTTCCGGTGCAAGGTACTGCGAGATCACTGCCCCCAGCACGCAGATGCCTGCGGCGATCAGCATCGTGGCTCCCACGCCCAGGCCATCGACGGACAGGGGAAGGATGAACGTTCCCGCCGCTGCGCCGATCCGTGAGAAGGCGGTGGCGAAGCCGACGMCGGCGCCGCGGATTTCGGTCGGAAAGACCTCGCCGGGATAGACGCCGGTCAGGGCCGTTGAGACGGCGTTGAAGAACGAGAAGATGATGAAGCTGATCAGGATGATCATCGGCGACATGTGGGAGAACAGGCCGATGACAACCAGGGCGGCGGCGGCGATCCACATGGGCGGGATGGACAGTTTGCGGCGTCCCACTTTTTCAATCAGAAACATCGCGGCCAGGGAACCGGCCACCACGACGCCGTTGAGCACCAACGCACCTGCCAGGCCGTCTTCGACCCCCAGGCTCTCCAAAACGATGGGCGCGAAGGTGGCGATGGCGAAGTAGGGGGTGACATTACAGACCCAGTACATGCAAACGAAGATCGTGGAGTTTCGGTACTGCGGGGAGAAGAGCTTGCCGAAATTCGGCTTCTCGGACTTCTCGTGCTCCAGATCCTTGACGTCCGCGTCCTCCATGAACTGGTGGGCGATGGCAAACGCTTCCTCACGACGCCCCTTGCTGAGGAGCCAGCGCGGGGACTCGGGCGATCCCAACCGGAGCAGGAACACAATGAGCGACGGCACGGTGCTCATGCCCAGGATGATGCGCCAGTCGGCGTGGATTGATGTGGACATGTAGTAGCCCACGGCGTAGGACAGCAGGTAGCCCACGTACCAGGCAACCTCCTGGAATGCCATGAGTTTGCCGCGCAGCCTGGCTGGTGAGAATTCGACAAGAAGGGGCCAGCCGATGGCGTAATCGGCCCCGATTGCCATGCCCATGAGCAGGCGGATGACAAAGAGCTGCCATGCGTCCGCCACAAAGAACTGGGCGGCGGAACCGACCAGGAAGATCGCGAGGTCGACAATGAACATCGGTTTGCGGCCGACCTTGTCCGCGAGGTAGCCGCCGATGGGGCCGCCAAAGAAGATGCCAATCAGGGCAGAAGCCCCAATAAGCCCCTGCATAGTGGCGGACAGGCTCAGGTCAGCCGTCAGGGCCGGCATGACCAGGCCGATGCCGCCCAGGATGAAGCCGTCAATAAACATACCGCCGGCGATCACACCGCTGAGCTTGATCAGGAACTTCTTTTTTTGTGGGTCTTGCGGAGCCGAGGATTGCACGGGCAGCCGGCGGGAAGGTGTTACAGATGGATTCACGATGGACTTCCTTGTAGATCGTGCTGCTGGGGAGGGACGCAGGCGCTGGTTGAGTCAGCGCGAAGAGGAGATTCGGGCCGAATGGCTAAGCCCAGGGGCCGTTCATTTCTCGAACGTCGTGGTCAAAAATATGGCATAGGCCACAGTGGCTGTCAAGAGTTATACCTCAGCAAGTCTCTCCGCTCCCGCCGGACGCGGGTCGCCCCCGGCGGCTACACCCCGTGGTTGTGACTGCCTCTTGACAGTGAGCTGGCTTACATCCTAGATTGAACGCAGTGTTCAGCAGTTGAACGTCAATCATCCCAGTTACGGCTTTGTCCGGCACGAGTCCAAGGAAGCACCGCTGCCATGAAAAACGAACCTCTCAGCCTTTTCGCTTTTGACGTCTTCGCCCCGTCCCACCTGACTTCCGGGTCGTGGCGGAATAAAGCGGACCAGGGCTACCGCTACACTGATCTGTCGTACTGGACCGGCATCGCGCAGATGTTGGAAAAGGCCGGCTTCGACGGGATCTTCTTCGCCGACAACGTCGGCTACCACGACGTTTACCGCGGAAACGGCGACGCCGCCCTCCGCGACGCCGCACAGTTCCCCATCAACGACCCCACCGTGTTGATCAGCGGTATGGCGGCGGTAACGAAGCACCTTACGTTCGGGGTCACTGTTTCGGCCACCTATGAGCCGCCGTACCTGCTGGCCCGGAAGTTCAGCTCACTGGATCACCTCACCTCAGGCCGGGTCGGTTGGAACATCGTCACCTCCTACTCCGAGGCCGCCGCCCGCAACCTCGGCAAGCAGCAGCAGCTCACCCCTGCTGAGCGGTACGACATGGCGGACGAGTACATGGACGTGGTGTACAAGCTCTGGGAAAGCTCCTTCGAAGAGGACGCCGTGGTCCGCGACCCGGAGTCTGCAACTTACATCGACCCCGCCAAGGTGCACCCCATCGAGCATGCAGGCGAGCACTTCACGGTGCCCGGTTTCCACCTGTGCGAGCCTTCCCCGCAGCGCACCCCGGTCCTGTTCCAGGCCGGTTCTTCCGCCAGGGGCATGGAGTTCGGTGGGAAGCATGCCGAGGCCGTCTTCATCCAGAGCACATCCGTGGAAGGCGCGAAGCGCAGCGTTGCCAAGCTCCGCCAGGCCGTCTCCGACGCCGGCCGCGACCCGCGCGACGTCAAGATTGTCATCCTGCTCACCGTGGTGGTGGCGCCCACGGACGAGGAAGCCCAGGAGAAGTACCAAAAGGCCGTGGACAATGCACCCATCGACGCCGTCCTGGCCCGCTTCAGCGGCTGGACCGGAATCGACATGGCCGAGTACGAGCTGGACACCCCCCTGCGCTCTGTCGGCACCAAGGCAGGGCAGTCCATGGTGGACATGTTCTCCAAGGCCGACCCCGACCGCGACTGGACCCCCCGCCAGATCGCCGAGTTCCTCGCCGTCGGCGGCACCGGATCCACGATCATCGGCTCCCCGGAAACCGTCGCCGCGGAACTGCGCCGCTGGCGCGACGAGGCCGACATCGACGGCATCAACCTCAGCTACATCACCAAGCCCGGCGGCTGGGAAGAGTTCATCGAACTCGCTCTGCCGGAACTGCGCGCCCAGGGCATCATCGCCCCGGCCCGCGCCGAGGACCAGGAACCGGTCACCCTCCGCGAGAAGCTCTTCGGCCAGAAATACACGCTGGACGGCCACCCAGCCACGGCCCAGCGCGCCAAGCACCTCAGTGAGGCCGCCCGCTAGACGCGGCACCGCACAACGGAATCATCACCTAAGGATCTTGTAATGACTGAACAAACTGACGTCGTCGTCATCGGCGCCGGCCTGGCCGGCCTCATCACCGCCCGTGAACTCGGCAACCGCGGCCACAACGTGGTGGTCCTCGAAGCCAGGGACCGCCTGGGCGGCCGCCTGTACACCGAGCGCCGCCTCGGCCAGAACCTCGAACTCGGCGGAAACTGGCTGCACTGGACCCAGCCCCATGTCTGGGCAGAGGTCACCCGCTACGGACTCGAGGTTTCCCGCGGCCCCCGCTCGGAAGAAACCTACTGGCTGGCCGGCAACGAGGTGCGCCGCGGCAACCTGGACGACTTCATGAAGCTGATCGACCCCGGCATGACCCGGCTGCTCGAAGACACCGTGAAGTGGCTCCCCCGCCCGGACGCCCCCCTGACGGTCGAGAACCTGGCCGAGGCGGACCAGTACAACCTGCAGGAAATGCTGGACAAACTGGACCTTTCCGAGGACGAGCGCAACGCCAACGAAGCCGCCTGGGTGGGCCATTTCAACGCACCCCTGAACCAGTGCGCCTATGTCAACGCCCTGCGCTGGACATCCGGCTCCTCCGGGCACTGGCACCTCATGCACGAGGCCTCGGCAATCTACCGCCTGAAGAACGGCAATGACACCTTGGTGAACGCGATCGCCGAAGACACCACCGCGGACATCCGCCTCAACGCCCCAGTCAGCGCCGTCCGCCACGACAGCAACGGAGCAACCGTCCATTACGGCGCGGGCCAGGAAATCCACGCCAAGAAGGTGGTCATCACCCTGCCGCAGAACGTGCTGCACAAGCTCGACGTTCAGCCTTCCCTCTCCGAAGGCAAACTCGCACCCAGCCGGGAAAAAACCGCATCCCAGGGCGTCAAAGCCTGGATCCGGGTCAAGGGTCCCATCAAGCCGTTCTTCGCCTACTCCGCCCAGGACAAACCGCTCTCCGTGATCCGTACCGAATTCGTCGGCGACACCGATGCCGTGCTGGTGGGCTTCGGTGCGGACGCCAACCGTATCGACGTCACCGACATCAACCAGGTCCAGGACGCGATCAAGGTCTGGCGCGACGACCTGGAAGTCCTCGAGGTCACCGGACACAAGTGGGGCGAAGACCCCTACGCCGAGGAAACCTGGCAGATCCAGCGTCCCGGCCAGCTCACCAAGTACCACGCCGCACAGCAGGCCAGCGAAGGCGCCCTGCACTTCGCCAGCGGCGACATCGCCAACATCTGGGCCGGATTCTTCGACGGCGCCGTCGAAAGCGGCCTGCGCGCGGGCCGCACTGTCCACGCAGAACTGAAGGAACAGCCATGACCGCCACCGCCATTGCCCCCAGGACCATCGACTCCGACCGATACCGGGCCGTCATGCGGCACCTGCCCACCGGCGTCGCGGCCATCTGCTCCACAGATCCCGTGACCGGCAGCCAAAACGGCATGATCGTAGGAACGTTCGCGTCCCTGTCCATGGAACCGGCGCTGGTGACCTTCAGCGTGATGCACTCCTCCACGAGCTGGCCGAAAATCGCCGACGCCGGGACCTTCAGCGTCAGCCTRCTCGCCGAGGACCAGCAACAGGTCTGCCGGGCACTGTCCGCCAAAGGCGAGGACAAGCTCAGCTCCGTTGCATGGTCCGAATCGGACTGGGGCACCCCGCACCTCCACGGCTCCCTCGCCTGGTTCGACTGCCGCATTGAACAGCAGTTCACCGCCGGTGACCACATCGTCGTCATCGCCAGCGTGCTGGACATGACACCCGCTGAGCGGGCCTCCGCCCCGCTCATCTTCCACGGCGGCCGCTTCGGAAGCTTTCGCGAAACCGCCTCCTAATCCGCACTGCCTGGTCGCATCTACCTGATCAAGGAAACCCTGACATGGATATCACCCCAGCCGCTGAAAAAACTCCCGACAGCGACATCACCCCGGCCCTCTACCGCCAGATCCTGGGCAAGCTGCCCACCGGCGTCACAGCCATTACCGGCATCAACGACGATAACGAAAAGCTCGGCCTGGTGGTCGGCACCTTCCAGTCCCTCTCCCTCGAACCGCCCCTGGTCATGTTCTGCGTGGACAAGTCATCCTCGAGCTGGCCGAAACTGCGCAAACTGCAAAAGTTCACGGCCAACATCCTCTCCGACGACCAGATCAGCATCTGCCGGTCACTGTCCAAAAAAGGACCACAGAAGTTCGAGGGCCTCCCCTGCGCACCCGGCCCCCTCGGCACGCCGCACCTGGATGGTGCCACCGCCTACATTGACTGCATGGTCACTGCAGAAGTCGTCGTGGGAGACCACTACATGGTCGTGGGCGCGATCACCAACATGAGCGAAGGATACGGTGACGCGCTGCTGTTCCGAGGCGGCAAATTCGGGCAGTACCTCCCCATCGAAATCCCGGCGCCCGAAAGCGCAGCACCGGCCGCACCGCAGTCAGTACCAGCAAGGAGCGCATCATGACCCGAAGCGAAGCCATCCTCAAAGCCTGGAACGGCGCCTGGGGTGACGGTGATCTCGCAGCTTTCGAGAACATTCTGGCAGCGGGTTATGTCCGGCGGTCCAAGTCGGGCAGTGAAGACTACGCGAGCCTTAGGAAGACCATCGAAGCCATGCACACTGCGTTTCCCGATTCCAGCACCGAGATCCTGGACATCGTGGAGGACGGCAACAAGGTGGCAGTCCATTGGAAAACGACAGGCACGCACCAGGGCGAGTTCATGGACGTCCCCGCCACCGGCCGCAGCGTCAACGTGACCGGCGCATCGTTCCTGCGCTTCGAAAAAGACAAGCTCGCCGAGGAATGGGTCATTTGGGACCCCCGCGAACTGCTCTCAGCACTCGGAATCTGGCACCTGGGCCCAGGAAACGCCTAGCCACCCCCGACCCACTTTCTACTGCCCCGGAAGGCAACCTCATGACACTTCACGGACACTCCCTGATTGCCGGAGAAACCACCGCCGGAACCACCGGAACCACGAACGGCATCAACCCGGCCACCAACGAAGCACTGGAACCCACGTACACGCTGATCAGCGAAGACCAGCTGCGGGCTGCAACCGAAGCCGCCGCTGACGCCTTCGGTTCCTTCAGCGCACTGGACCCCGAACAACACGCACGCTTCCTGGACGCCATCGCCGAGAACATCGAAGCAATCGGTGACGAACTGATCGAACGGGCCTCCACCGAAACCGGCCTTGGCCTGGACCGGCTCCGCGGCGAACGGGCCCGCACCGTCGGCCAGCTGCGACTGTTCGCCGACGTGGTGCGCCAGGGCGACTTCCGTGGCGTGCGCATCGACCCAGCCATCCCCGACCGCGCGCCCCTGCCCCGTGCCGACATCCGGCAGCGCCAGATCCCATTGGGCCCGGTTGCCGTTTTCGGAGCCAGCAACTTCCCGCTCGCATTCTCCGTCGCCGGCGGTGACACCGCCTCCGCGTTCGCCGCCGGCTGCCCCGTGATCGTCAAGGCCCACAACGCCCACCCCGGCACCGCCGAACTCGTCGGCCAAGCCATCGTCAAGGCCGTCACGGACCTGGGCCTGCACCCGGGTGTGTTCTCCCTGGTATACGGATCCGGCGCGAGCATCGGCCAGGCCCTCGTGGCAGACCCGAACATCAAGGCCGTTGGCTTCACGGGCTCCCGCTCAGGGGGCACAGCCCTCATGCGCACCGCTGCCGCACGTGTGGAGCCCATTCCCGTCTATGCCGAGATGTCCTCCATCAACCCGGTCTATGTGTTCCCGGGCGCACTGGAGGCCGACGCAGAGGCCCTGGCAAAGCAGTACGTCACCTCGGTGACCGGCAGCTCCGGACAGCTGTGCACCTCCCCCGGCCTGGCCTTCGTCCCCGCAGGCGACACCGGCGACCGGTTCGCTGCCGCCGTCACAAAGGAAATCGCTGCACTCTCCGGGCAAACCATGCTCAGCGGCGGCATCGCCTCCGCATGGCAGCACGGCCACGACGCACTCGAAGCAGAGACCGACGTCGAGCTTCTCGGCCGGGGCCAGAAAGGCCCCGGCGAGAACGCACCGGCACCGGCCGTGTTCAGCGCCGACCTGGGCGTCTTCACCACAAACCCGGTACTGCACGGGGAAATCTTCGGCGCTGCGTCCCTGGTGGTCCGCTACAAGGGCATCGATGACCTGGTCGAAACAACCAACAAGCTTGACGGCCAGCTCACCGCATCCCTCCACATCACGGAAGAGGACTACGCCGCCGCCGCACCGCTCATCCCCGCCCTAGAGCGGAAAGTAGGCCGGATCCTCATCAACGGCTGGCCCACCGGCGTCGAAGTCGGCCACGCCATGGTCCACGGCGGCCCCTACCCCGCCACATCCGACTCGAAAACGACCTCGGTTGGCACCCTGGCAATCGAACGGTTCCTCCGCCCCGTGGCCTACCAAAACTTCCCGGAGCAACTGCGTCCGGCGCCCCTGCAGGACGCGAACCCCTGGCACGTCAACCGCCTCATCGACGGCAAGCCGGAACACAACTAGGTCCTGCCGCTCCCCATCTTCCGGCCCCGGGCACGCCTCACGCAACGAGTCGTCCGGGGCCGGAACCCCAAACACACAGAACTGAGGAACCATGTCCACCATCACTCTCGACGACGTCGCCGACACGCTCCGCACCGCGCGGCTTCAGGGCCAGCCCGTACCGGCTCCGACCGAGACCTGGCCCGCCCTGGACGCGGACGCCACATTCCAGGTCCAGAAGATCAATGTCGAACACGCGCTGGCCGGCGGTGACCGGCTCGTCGGCTACAAGCTCGGAAACATCGCCAAGGTGATGCAGGACGCGTTCGGCCTTGACCAGCCGGACTACGGCCACCTGCTCGCCGGCCTCTTCGAATTCGAGGGCACCACGCTCAAGCGGGACAACTTCATTGCACCCTACGTTGAACTCGAACCGGCCTTCGTGCTCCGCTCCCGCCTCGGCGGCCGGAACACCACGATCGCGGACGTCATCAACGCCGTTGACTACGCGCTGCCCGCCATCGAAATCATCGACTCCCGCGTGAAGGACTGGGCCATCGGCCTGCCGGACACCTTGGCGGACAACGGCTCCACCGGCGCTGTCATTCTCGGTGGCACGCCGCGGAAGGTCACCGATCTGAACCTTCGCGACACCCGCGGTGTCCTGACCTTCAACCACCGCGAAATCATTTCCGGCACCACCGGAAACATCCTCGGAAACCCCCTCGCCGCCGTCGCTTGGCTGGTGAACCGCCTCGCCGACTACGACGTGGAGTTCGAAGCAGGCCAGGTCATCCTTCCCGGCAGTTGCCTCCAGGCCGTTCCCATGAACGAAGCCGGACGCTGGTCCGGGACCTTCGACGGCTGGGGCACCGTGGAATTCGACGTCTCGGCCTGACCATGCGCCTGGCCAACATCTCCGGACGCCTCCACCTGGTCACCCCGGATGACCACGTCATCGACGTGGCGATGGAAACCGGCGGCCACTTCAGCCCCCGGATCCAGGACTGCTACGAGCGCTGGTCAGAGCTCCGCAGCGTCGCCTACACATTGGAGCAATGGCGCGGTACCCCCCTGGCCGACGTGCCGCCCTCGTCTTTTGGAAACCCCGCGCCGCAACCCCGGCAGGTCTTCGCGATCGGGCTGAACTACGCCGCCCACGCCGCGGAAGCCTCGCTGGCCGTGCCCGATGACCTTACGGTGTTCACCAAGTTCGTCACCGCCCTGACTGGTCCCCACGGGACCATCACCCTGCCGGCCGGCACCGTTGACTGGGAAGTGGAACTCGTCGTGGTGATGGGCCGCGGCGGGACGAGCATTCCTGCCGAAGAGGCGTGGAAGTACGTGGCAGGCGTTTCCGTGGGCCAGGACCTCTCAGAGCGGACTCTGCAATCATCCGGGCCGGCGCCTCAGTACAGCCTGGCGAAGTCGTTTCCCGGGTTTGGACCCATTGGGCCGCTGCTGGTAACCCCCGACGAGTTTGAGGACCCGGACCGGATCGAACTGGGCTGTTCCATCAACGGCGAAGAAGTCCAAAAGGGAAACACCGGGGACATGGTGTTCCCGGTGCCCGAGATCATCGCCCGCCTTTCACAGGTGACACCCTTGCTGCCCGGCGATGTAATTTTCACCGGCACGCCACCCGGCGTGGGCGTTGGCCGTACCCCACAGCGCTTCCTTAAACCGGGTGACGAGCTGCTCACCTGGGTGGAAGGTGTGGGCGAAATGCGGCACATGATGCAGTAACGGGCAAAAACAGTAAGCGGGCTGCCAGTCCTTTTAGGGCCGGCAGCCCGCTTTCGTATGCGTTCTTACGGGATCGCTGGCTTCGGGTGCGGACGCTGAGAGAGCGCGCGCCGGCAGGGCCGCGGTCAACAAGGCACCTCAGCCGGCCTGACCGCCGTTGTGCATTCGGTGGGCTGGCGATGCACCTCCACCGCCACCACGAACGGAACCGGTGAGGACTTCAACAACAGCGATCTGGCCGGTGGTGTCCGGGACGCCGGGGAATTGAACCTGCGGCTCCTCAGCCGGCACCACCGGCTGGGGAGCCGCAGAGCGCATGCGGTAAAGGGCGATGGCGGAGATCAGGAACCAGGCCACGTTGGTCACCACGGAAGGCCACGCCTCGTGGACGGTGCCGTTGATGATAAAAGCGACGGCGCCGAACAGGTTTGCGGTCTGGAAGCCTTTGCCGGCCTTCAGCCAGCCCATGGAAACGGCGAGGTAGGCACTGAGGATCGCAACCGCGCCGGCCCAGCCAGCGATTTCCCACAGCAGTTCCATGGTGTCCTTTCAGGGGTGATGCCCGAGGTGCAGTGGCAGGGCAGGGTGTGGATGGTGGCTCTGGAAGCTATTTTCGCAAGAAAGTACGGCGTAGAACCTTGCCTTCGGCGATGACCCCCATTGTGACATCTACGAACGCTTCGTTCAATAAATGAACGTTGATGCGATCGCGATTTACGCTCGTCCACCTACTCCAGCCTTCGCTGACGTGCCGGCACGCCTCCTGTTCTAAGCGGCGACCAAGCCTCCATGGGCCTGCCGCACCGCCGCCAGAAGCGGCGTCGTTACCAAAGAGGGCGGAAAGGGCTCTGCGGCTATGCAGTGGCGCTCCCCAGTCCTGGCCCTATAGCCGGGACGGCCCGCAAACGGTTTACCGTTGACAATTGAAGGGAGCAGCCCATATGGTGAACGTCACGTTCACTTTTGAGCTTCAAGAGTGTGCCTTCCACCGAGATATATGCAGACACGAACGAGGAAGTTCAATGAGTACGAGTCACGAAGAAGGCCTGGACATTGTGCCGGCACGCACGGAAACATTGCCCGGGACTATGGCGGCCGTGCTGCTCACTGGCCACGGAGGTCTGGAGAGGCTCGAGTACCGTACGGACGTTACCCTGCCCAGACCCGCTGAAGGTGAGGTCCTCATTCATGTCGCCGCAGCCGCGATCAACAACACCGACATCAACACCAGGATCGGCTGGTACTCAAAAGCCGTCGACTCCGGAACCAATGCCGGCGGCGCGTCGGGGTTCACCGACATCACCGACTCCGACGCCACGTGGTCCGGTGGGGCCCTGACCTTCCCTCGGGTCCAGGGTGCCGACGTCACCGGACGCATTGCCGCCGTCGGCCCCGGCGTGCCGGACCAACGCATCGGGGAGCGTGTTCTCGTCCGGAACATGCTGCGGACGTACGTTGGATACCGCCCCTATGAATGCTGGACGCTCGGCAGCGAATGCGACGGTGGATTCGCCCAGTTCGTTGTTGCCCCGGCCCGCGAAACCTACAAGGTGAACTCCGACTGGAACGATGCCGACCTGGCCGCCATCCCCTGTGCCTACTCCACGGCAGAAAACATGTTGCACCGCGCTGGCGTCGGAGCCGAACGCGTACTCATCACCGGAGCATCTGGCGGAGTGGGCCTCGCTGCCGTCCAGCTCGCCAAACGCCGCGGTGCCACGGTGAGCGCCGTGTGCTCCGCTGAAAAGGCCGGCCAAGTCCGGGCCGAAGGCGCCGACTGCACCATCGACCGCGGAACCGACCTCGTGGCCGAACTCGGACGGAACTCCTTCGACGTTGTCCTTGACATCGTCGGCGGCAGCGAGGCCGGGCAACTGCTTGAACTGCTGCGCCCCGGCGGCCGTTACGCCATCGCCGGCGCGATCTCCGGCCCCCTGGCCCAGATCGACCTGCGCACCATCTACCTCAAGGACCTGAACCTGCTCGGCTGCACGTTTCAGGACGACGAGGTCTTTGAAAACCTCATTACCTACATCGAAGCCAACGAAATCCACCCTGTGGTCTCCAAGACCTATCCCCTGGCCGAGATCGCCCAGGCACAGGAAGACTTCCTATCCAAGAAGCACACGGGCAAGCTCGTCCTTCTCCCGCCGGCGGTCCACGCCGTGAACCCGGCTAACCTTAACGAGACGGAACTCTGAGAATGAAAATCGAACGCATTGAACTTTTCCAGGTGGACCTGCCCTACTCGGGAGGCATTTACCACCTGTCCGGAGGCCGTACCTACGAATCCTTCGATGCCTCCATCGTGAAGATCACCACGGACGACGGAGCCACAGGGTGGGGCGAGAGTACGCCGTTCGGCGCCACCTACATAGCCGCCCAAGCCCTGGGCACACGGGCCGGCATTGCTGAACTCGCACCTGCGCTGCTGGGCCGGGACCCCCGCCGGGTAGACCGGAACTATGATCTGATGGACGCCACCTTGATGGGCCACAACCATGCAAAAACTCCGCTGGACATCGCGTGCTGGGACATCTTCGGAAAGTCGGTGGGCCTGCCGGTCTACGAATTGCTGGGCGGGGGCACGGGGACGCCAATGGCCATGATCTCCTCCATTCATTCTGGGGATCCTGAGGAGATGCGGCATCGTGTGGCCGACCACCGCGCCCGCGGCTACCGCGGCCACTCCATCAAGATCGGCACCCCTGACAGCGAAGGCGGACCCTCTCTCGATGCCGAGCGCATCACCGCCTGTCTTGCCGACCGGCAGCCAGGCGAATTCTTCCTCGTCGACGCCAATGGCGGCATGACGCCGGAATCCGCCCTGCGGATGCTGGCTTTGCTTCCCTCCGGTCTCGACTTCGTTATCGAAGCCCCCTGCGCCACCTGGCGGGAAACCATGTCACTCCGGCAACGGTGCCGATACCCCATCATCCTGGACGAACTCGCCCAACAGGACAGCGACATCGCGTGGGCGGTCGCCCATGACGTGGCAGACGGTTTCGGGCTAAAAATTTCCAAGGCCGGCGGACTCACCCCCGGAAGGCGCCAGCGCGACATCGCCCGCGCGGCCGGGCTGACAGTCAGCGTCCAGGACACCGTTGGATCGGCCATCGCCTTCGCCGCGATCACCCAGCTCGGCGCCACAGTTCCCGAAAAGCTGCTCCGCTGCGTCCTCAACTGCGACGACATGGTCACCCTCAAAACCGCGGAATTCAATGTCATCCACCGCGACGGCGGAATCCTCCCCCCACAGGCCCCCGGACTCGGCATCGAAGTCAACCAGGAAGCACTCGGGGACCCCGTAGCGACCTGGGGTAACTAGGAAACAGCAACGACGGCCAGCAATCGCCTACTCGACTCCAAGCGTGCGGTCGTAGCGGTTACGGTAAACGGAGGACCGTCTACCGTAGCCGCTACACTGATTTCGGCATCACGAGAGGTGGAAACATGGTTGAAGTGCGTCGCGTCACGAGGGCTGAAGCGCTTGGCGAGCAGGTCGTGACCGCACTGCGGGCCGACATCCTGACTGGCGACCTTCCATCCGGCGGCCTGCTCGTCGAGGCCTCGCTCGCAGAAACTTTTGGAGTTAGCCGGGGACCTGTCCGGGAAGCCTTGCGCACGCTATCCAGCGAAGGCCTGATCGCACCTTCCGGCAGGAGCTATCGGGTTATAGGTTTGGACGAGAAGGACCTCCGCGACCTCTTCGCACTGCGCGAACTGCTCGAAGTGGCAGCCGCACAGCAATGCGCCATCATAGACCCCGAAGGTTTCCACCGGACAGCTGAGGCTGCCCTGGAAGAAATGCGGAAGGCAGTCGAAGCTGGCGACACCGAGGCCTTCGCCCGTGCCGACGTAGCCTTTCACTCAGCTTTCTTCGGCTCATGCGGCAACCGTCGACTCTTGGCGGTATGGGAGCAGCACGTCCCAACCTTCGCGGAGTTGTTCCGCCTGACGACGGCTTTGGACGAGCCCTTGTCGCGGTCAGTGGAATGGCACCAACAGATGCTCGACATTGTCCGCGCCGGAGACCCAGACTCCATCGCAGCCGAAGTTCACAAGCTCGTCGTAGGAGGCGAGGAACAAATCGTGGCCGCTCGGTGGCAACTGCTCGAACAACGGCACGCTTCGGCAATCGGATCAGAAGGGCGACGAAGCCACGTTATCTGAGCGTTCGACAGGCGTATTCAGAGATCGCCAGGGTGGGGCACACCCCAAACTGACGTTGGCAGGCAATGCTCGATTCGATCTGCTCAGGCCTGCGTTGAGACGGAAACGTCGGTCACGGCTGCGAGCATGGAAAGGCCGAGCTGGAGCCGGTCCAGGCCCTGGGAATTGGCGGGTGCACCTACTTTGATGCCCCGGAAGGAGAGGCTTTCCGGGAGCTGCACTGCTACCGCCCCCAGTCCGTCGGCGGTGAGTAGTGATGCCGGTTCGTCTGTGGCTAGGCCGAGGTGCACGTCCTCCCATGTGGTGCTGCGGTTGGTGGCGGTTGGTCCCGCTCCGGAGAAGGTGAAGGCGCCGAGAGATGTCCCGAGTGTGGCGATGTGCTCTCCGGGGGTGGTGGCGCTGCGTCCTTCGATGGCTGATCTGCCCCAATTGAGCATGTGACGGATTCGCCGCGCCCCTAGGTCCATGACTGACTGCACAGCAGCTATTTCGTCTTCAAGGGCGAGATAGCCTTTCTGCGGTGTCTGGCCTGGAATGAGCGCGTCCGAGTGTTCTACGAGCAGTTCGATGTTGCCCCAATCCCAACCTGCGATCTGTTGAAGGGAATCGGTGAAGGCCTCGGGGCTGGAGCGCTCTGCTCGTGGAGCAGACTGGAGGGCGAATGCGCGCACCGACAGCGGCCCTAATTGTCCCTTCAGCCGCCGCGTTTCTTCCTGGGCGGAAGCGACATCTTCGAGGGCACGTTGGCGGCCAGCATGATCGGCCGACGCCAGTCCGTAGTGCGGGTCGGATATGGCGGATATGAGGGTCAGGGGCATTGCACTGATGGTGTTGGACCAGTCGGGGTCAAGTAGGACCCCCAGCCGGTCCAGCCCCTGTGGGTGTAGGCCTCCCTGGAGGAGAGGTAGTTCCAGACCGTCGATGCGCTCCTCTGCCCGGAGGGCTTTGTACCAAAGGTCTTCGGCCGCGGTGTCCTCTGTGAGCCCGATGGGCGCTGCGTTGTAGGCGGAATAGATGATGCTTGTCATCGTGGCCTTTCGCAAAGGTCCATGGTTGCGCTGCTCATCCCGCCGCGAAGACGTCGCGGGATTCTTTGACGCGGTCCTGGGCGAATTCGATGCCGAAGCCGGGACGCGTCGGCAGGGCGAAGGATCCGTCGACCGGTATCGGGGTGTCTTCTTCGAAGTAGTGCCTTTCGGGCATGTGGTGGAAGAGGTATTCGACGCGGGGGCAGGTTTCCGGTGATTGGCTTGCTACGACGTGGAGGGCTGCGTGGATTCCGTGGCCGTGCGGGATGACGTGGACGCCGAATGTTTCTGCCAGAGAGCACATTTTGACCAGGTCTGTCACGCCTCCGCACCATTCCGGGTCGACTTGCAGGACGCTGAGGAGTCCGCGCTGAAGGAAGGGAAGGATGTCGTGGCGGTCGTAGAGGTGTTCGCCAGTGGCAAGTGGGATTGAGGTGGCGGCGCGCAGTTGGGCGAATGACTCGATGGCGCCGGTGGGGAAAGGTTCCTCGAGCCAGTCGGGGTGGAGGTGTTCGACGCGGGAGGCCCATCGGCGGGCGTAGGTGGGGTCCCAACTCATGAAGGCGTCGAACATGAGCTCGGCCCGGTACCCGACGGTTGCACGTGTACGTTTCACGAGGGCCACGTTGCGTTCAAGTCCTTCTGCCCCTTGGGCGGGGCCGTCGGCGAAGAACCACTTCTGGGCAGTGTAGCCCTCGTCGAGGAGCCGGGCGGCCGTTTCTTCGACTTCGCCTTCCCCGTGGAACGTTCCGAGGGTGCTGGCGTAAGCGGGGATGCGAGTGCGGCCGGATCCGCCGAGCAGCTGCCACACAGGTACTCCAAGAAGGCGGCCCCGAAGGTCCCACAAGGCGTTGTCGATGGCGCTGATGGCGATCTTACGGTTGCCATGCCGGGAATGCCGGTTTGCTCGTTGGAGCATGTCCCAGACGAAATTGTTAGCGAGGGCATCGAGGCCAAGGATGGACGCCGCCATGCCCTCCTGCAGGGGTGCGACGGCTTCCTGGTCAATGGGACCGTAGCGGCCAGTGACACCTGAGGTGGTGGCAATCTCGAGGTAGAGCGAGGCCTTGCGGCGGGGATCCGTGGGGGCCGGCCATCCCTCAGCAGGATGGTACTGGGTGTAGACGCTGATGGGTCGTGACTGCGGCGGGAATCCGCGGTCCTTCGTCTCTGCTGGGAGCAGGGCCGACAGCTCGATCATCCGGACCGAGGAAATTTTTGCATGGATCATGAAAAGGCCTTTCAAATCTGGTCAGAAGCAGAATTTCTTGAATTCGATTCTGCACGGCGTTTGCTTGCAGCTACAGGTCGATTCCGATGTATTTTTCTTCGAGGAATTCCAGGATTCCTTCGGAGCTGCCTTCCCTGCCGAGTCCGCTTTGCTTCATTCCGCCGAAGGGGGCGGCGGGATCACTGAGGACGGCACGGTTGACGGCGACCATGCCTGCGTCGATGCGCTGTGCCACAGCTAATGCCGGTGCCTGTTCGCCGTACACGTAGGCGATCAGTCCGTAAATGGTGTCGTTGGCCATCCGCACGGCGTCGTCGACGTCGTCGTATTCGATAACGGACGTGACTGGTCCGAAGATTTCTGTCTGGGTGATCTCACTGTCGTGGGTTACACCGGTAAGCACGGTGGGGGCGTAGAACGCTCCCTGTTCGGATGATTCGCCTCCGGTCAGTATCGTCGCGCCGGCCTTGATGGCACCAGCGACCAGTTCGGCGACTTTGTCGCGTTCGTTGACGGAGACCAGGGCTCCCAGTTGGTTTGCTTTATCCGATCCAGGGCCTACCCGCCAGGTGGCGAGTTCGGTGGCCATACGTTCGGCGAATTCCGTGGCCAGTGAAGAGTGGACGTAGAAGCGGTTGGCCGCGGTACAGGCCGAGCCGCCGTTGCGCATCTTGGCGATCAGGGCCCCTTCGACGGCAGCTTTCAGGTCTGCGCCGGGGAGGATCACGAAGGGCGCGTTGCCGCCCAGTTCCATGGACGCGCTCACCACGTTGTCGGCGGCCTCATGCAGCAGGACTCGGCCGACCTCGGTGGATCCGGTGAAGCTGACCTTGCGGACATCGGGGTGGTGGAGCATTCGGGCAACGGCGGGACCGGTCGGGACGGGCGTGACGAGGTTGACGACTCCGTCCGGGACGCCAGCGCGGCGGAGGGCGTCGACGACGAACGCCGCGGTGAGTGGTGTTTCCCGGGCTGGCTTGAGGATCACGGTGCAGCCGGCGGCGAGAGCCGGTGCGATTTTGCGGGTTGCCATGGCGGCCGGAAAGTTCCATGGGGTGATGAGGAGGGCGACGCCGATGGGCTGGTGTGTGACGACGATGTGCTTGTCGCCGCTGGGTGAGAGCCGGAAGTCGCCGCGGACGCGGACCGCTTCCTCGGCGAACCAGCGAAAAAACTCGATCGCATACGAGGCCTCCCCCAGGGCGTCGGCGTAGGCCTTGCCGTTTTCGAGCACGATCGTTTCGGCCAACTGTTCCTTTTCCTCGGTCAGGATCTCGAAGGCGCGCCGGAGAATCTCGCCACGTACCCTGGGCGCCGTGGCAGACCAGGCGGGCAGCGCCGCGGCCGCGGCGTCGACCGCGGCGTCACAGTCGGTTTCATCTGCAATGGCGAAGGAGGCAAGCTCGGCACCGGTGGCAGGGTCCAGAACGGGGAATCTGTTACCGGTAGACCCGGGTGTCCAACGGCCATCAATAAAGAGGTCTGATTTGTGGTTCACTTGCTCGTTTCGCTTTCATTCGAGGCGGTGGCTGGAAGGGGTTTGAGTTCGGTGCGGTCGCCGCTGAACGCGGCCCGGACGATCCGGTGGAGGTTCTCCTCCGTAGGGTCAATGACAGAGTTGGTGACGAGCCGCCGCACCGTCAGGGACAGCTCCACAACTCGGGGAAGGTCTGGTTCGTTGACGCCGATGGCGGCAAGGTCCACGGGGAGGCCGATGTCCGCCATGATGGCGGCGACTTCGTCAATCGCGTTCTGTGCCGATGCTTCGATGCCGGTTCCGGCGACGCCGAGGGCACCGGCGACGCCGGCAAGTCGGCGGGCATCCGTGGGCAGCAGCGCCTGCATGACATAGGGCAGCAGCATGCCCGTACCCAGCCCGTGCGGGGTGTGAGTCAGGGCGCCCACCGGGTACTGGACAGCGTGGGACAGGTGGGTGCCTGCGGCGCCGAATGCCATGCCGGCCAGCAGGCTTGCATATGCCATGCGTGAGCGGGCTTCAAAATCTTCGCCGTCCCTGACCGCGTCGCGAAGGGAAAGCCCGATCAGCCTGATCGCTTCCAGGGCAAGGGTTGAACTGAGCAAGTTCTCTCCCACGAAGACCGGCAATTGACTGCCCCACTCCGGTGAGTGGTTGTTGGCGGTGTAGGCCTCGATGGCGTGGACCAGTGCGTCCGCGCCGGCACTGGCCGTGACTGCTGCAGGGGCACCGACCATGAGCCCGGGGTCCACCACAGCGGCCCGGGGAATCAGATAGGGGCTGGAGATACCGACCTTCAGTTCACGGTCGGGATCGGCTAGTACCGCGACGGGGGTGACCTCGCTGCCGGTGCCCGACGTCGTGGGTACGGCAACGAGCGGAGTCACCGGTCCGGGGACCTGGTTTTCACCGTAGAACCTGTTGAGCGGGGTTCCGTGGGCCAGGCCCAGGGCGATGAGCTTGGCCAGGTCGAGGGCGCTGCCGCCACCGAACCCAACAATGACCTGTGGGTTCGTGGCCTTGGCCCGTTCGATCGCGTCTTCGACCACGGTGACCGGAAGTTCGGGGACGACCTGCGTGTCGACCGTGACCGTCACGTTCAGGGCTTCGAGTTCGGTCAGCAACGTTGTGAACGCCTCGGTCGTGGACAGGAACGGGTCGCAGACCACCAGGGCCCGGTGGCCCAGCGCTGCGACGGTTCGGGCGATACTTGCTCGGCTGCCGTCGCCGAAGACGATGGAATCGGGCAGCCTCAGCAGGCCGAATGAACCGGCAATGTCAGTCATGGGAAAGTCCTTCCGCGTATTTGAGGGCGAGTGCCCATACTTCGTCGTCAATCGGCACCCCGGTTGTGGCGCGTCCTTCACGGGTGCGCCGTGCCCGGTCCCCGGGAACATCTGCCGGGCCGGAAACTCCGCTGTCCCTTACGTGGTCCAAATAGTCGGTCAACGCCGGGAGCATGCCCATCAGGCCGAGCCGTTCCAGGCTCACGCTGATCAGGAGGTCGCCCTTCGTGGCAGGGAACTGGGTGTCCAGCGTTCCAACCACATTGGTGCCGAACGCCGTGGCCGTCACGGTGCCCACCAGTGCTTCGAGCGCGATCCCCAAGGCATATCCCTTGGGTCCGCCAAAGGGCGAGAGCGCCCCTTGGACTGCTGCGGGGGCATCGGTGGTTGGCCGGCCCAGGGCATCCACTGCCCAACCCGGCTGGAGCGGCCTGCCTGTGGCTGCGTAATCAATGATTTTCCCCATTGACACGGACGCTGTTGACATGTCGAGCACGAGCGGTTCACGAGTGGTCGGGACCCCGATGCCAATGGGGTTGGTGCCGACGCTCGCTCCCCTGCCGCCCCATGCGTGCACGAGTGCTTCGCTGGTGGTCAGGAGCACCGCCACCTGCCCCAGGCGGGCGATCGACTCCACGTAGGGTGCCAGCATCCCGATGTGGCTCGAGTTCGAAATAGCAGCCATCGCTATCCCTGTTTCTTCGGTTCTGGCGACGACTTCATCGATGGCCCGGTAGGCGACGACCGGCCCGAACCCCCGGTTCCCGTCAACCCGCAGGACGCTGGGAGCCACCCACTCAAGGTGGGGCTCCGCATTGGCGACGATGAGACCGCGGCGCATCCGTTCGATCAGGACGGCCAACCGGCGGATGCCGTGGGAGGCGTGTCCGCGCAATTCACCTTCGACCAGGTTTTCGGCCTGCACGTCGGCGTTGGGCCTCGAAGCCCCGTTGGCCGTCAGAGCATCGCTGATGACCTTCCGGAGATCGCCGCTCGGTACGACAATTGCTTCGGAGGCGCTTTCCTTGGCGCTTGTTTTCACAGATCCCTCCTCTGTATAACTCCTAAGATCATCCACACAGGAAAGGCGGCCTCCCATGCCCCGTCCCGCAGAGCAGGACGCCGGTTCCGCGTCGTCGCTGTCGCGCGGCCTCGCGCTGCTCGATTTGTTCACCGCACCGGACCAGGTGCTCAGCATCAGTGAAATAGCCCGCCGGTCCGGCGTTCCCAAGTCCACGACGCACCGGTTGATCCTGGACCTGATCAGTTGGGGAGCCCTGGAACGCGGCGCCAACGGTGTCAGCCTTGGCGTACGGCTTTTCGAGCTCGGATCCTTGGTTCCCTCATCCAGCACCTTGAGGGACCTCGCGCTCCCGTTTGCGCACAACCTCAATGAAGTCACGAAGCTCACCAGCAATATCGCCATCCGTGAGGGCAATGAGGTGCTCTACATCGAAAAAATCACCACCAGGACGCTGAAAGTTCCGCACTCCCGCGTCGGCGGACGCGCCAGGATGCACGCCACTGCGTTGGGGAAGGCGATCCTTGCCTTCAGCGATCCCGAATTTGTTGATTCTGTCCTGGGCGGCCCGCTGCTGCAGCAGACCGAGAAAACGGTCACGGATCCCGCGGAGTTGCGCAGGGAACTGGCCCGGGTGCGCGCAGAGCGAGTGGCTTACGACGTGGAAGAATCCCGCTTGGGGCTCTTTTGCGTCAGCGCCCCGGTCTTCAACGGCCAAGGCGGCCCCGTCGCAGGAGCCATTTCAGTCACCGGCGCCACCGAACTGGCCATCGCCAAACGGTACGCGCCCGCCGTACTGGCCACGGCAATGGCCCTCAGCAGTGCAATCGGAACCGCCAAACGGCCCCGACGCTCAACTGTTGCCTGACATTCAGCTCTTCAGGTAGCGGAACGTCCCAGCGAAACCGGGCTATCCGGCCCGGATACCGGGACGCCTGCATGAATCGTCCCGCTATCCGGGATGCGAGCTCCCGTCGGGTGCGGGAAGAGCGTATCCAGTTACTTACCGGCCCTTTTGTGGGCCACGACACAAAGGAGTGACCGTGACTGACATACGCAGTACGGCGACCGGCGCCCAAGCGTCGCTGCTATCGGACTTTTCGGCCGCCGAGAAACGCGCCACCATCCGCAAAGTCACCTTGCGTCTGGTGCCAATCCTCGCCGTAGCCTACTTTTTCAACTCACTGGAAAAGACCAACATCGGCCTTGCCGCGTTGCAGATGAACCAGGCGCTGGGACTGACCACTGCCGCCTTCGGACTCGCATCAGGACTGCTGTTCGTCGGCTATGCCGTCTTCGAAGTCCCCAGTAACCTCATCCAGTACAAGGTGGGTGCCCGCAAGTGGCTGGCCCGCATCATGATCACTTGGGGCGCGGTGGCGGCAGCGACCGGTTTCGTCAACAGCGAAGCAAGCCTCTATATCCTCCGCATTCTCCTGGGCGTCGCCGAAGCCGGGTTCTACCCCGGGGTCATCCTGTACTTCACGCTCTGGGTGCCCAAGGAATACCGGGGAACAATGCTGTCCCTGTTTGTCCTGGGGGGCACGCTCTCTGGTATCTTCGGTTCCCCCCTTACGGGGCTGCTGCTCACGCCGGATCACTACTTCGGCCTTGAATCCTGGCGGGCGATGTTTGTCATTGAAGGTGTTCCGGCCATGCTCGTGGGCGTGCTATGCCTCTTCAAGCTGGTGGACCGGCCGGCCGATGCCACGTGGTTGACCACCCGGGAACGGGACTGGCTCGAAGGCTCGATCGCGGCAGAACACGCGCTCGTCGAAGCCGGCCACTCCGCCAGGGGTGTCTTCCGGTCCATAGGCGACATCCGCGTCCTCATGCTCTCTTTCATCTACTTCTGCCTGAAATTCGGCCAGTACGCCCTCGCGTTCTTCCTCCCGCTCATGGTTGTCGCATTCCAAACCCAAGCCGGCATCAAGATGACCACCTTCCAGGTAAGCCTGATGGTCGCAATCCCGGCCGTAGCAGCCGTCGTACCAGCAATCCTTTGGGCACGCCACTCAGACAAGTCCGGTGAACGCTACTGGCACGCCACCGTCCCCGCCATCGTGGGCGCCGTCGGAATCTGCGCCTCCGCAGCGTTCCACCAGCCCATCCTGATCATGATCTCGATCTGCGTAGCCACCATCGGGTTGACCGCCCAGAGCGCGCCGTTCTACCAGATCCCCGGATACTTCCTCACCGGCGCGGCCGCCGCCACCGCTTTCGGCCTGATCAACTCACTCGGCAACCTCGGCGGATTCGTCGCCCCCACCGTGTTCGGTGCACTGAAAGACGCCACAGGCGACTACACACTGCCCAGCTACCTCATGGGCGGAATCCTGATCCTCGCCGCCATCCTCACCGCAACCCTCCCACGGATGTTCAAAAGCCTGAACCCCCGCCAGCATGCCGACCGGCCCCTCGTGGCGTCGAACTAGACCGCATATTGGTAGGGCAGCGAGGCAGAGGTCGGTATTGTCCGATCGCAGCAGCCGTGGGCACGGGTTCGGCATATCGAGACCGCCTACCGATCCCGCCCCAATGAGATGAGCCCAGTCCACTAGCCTCAAGCAGTGCTCCGTCATCTCGGCCAAGTCGGGTCCCAGAAATCGTCGGGCATGCTGCGACAGGAAATGATGGCAACCAGTGGACCGTAGGGTGGGGGTTTCCAGCAGAGGGACCCCCACCCCAAGCGCGTATGTGATGCGGCGTAGGGCTCCTGTGAAGTACGACCGAGGCTGCACGGAGTGCGGCCACTTCCGGTCCCGTGCCGCCTGGTTCCACGGCAATGGTCTGGACCCCTCGGGTGAAGGATGCATTTTCAATGAGTGTCTACACCTCATTGATATAGCGTTTCCTAGTGGCCGCGAAGCCGGGTCCTGTACGTTCGATCCAGTCAAGGTCCGGGATATTGGCAACGCCCAGCAACACAGTGGCGATGCTTCGGACTGAGGGGCTGATCAGCCGTTCTGCCTCGGGCACGCCCTCAACCAACTCAGCGAGCACGCGCCCGTAGACAGCTGCTTCGTCACCTGACTTTTTGATCACCAAATAACATGGCCAACTGCTGATCGTTCATTACCTGCCGGACTATTCCCCGGGGCGGACCGACGGTGTCAAGGCATCCGCGGGACCCGCACCAGCACCCAATTCCATCGGGCTTGACGACGATCGCGTTGGCCCCTCCGGACCAAAAAGTGCCAGGAGCAACCGAATTCGTGTCGTTCTCGGTGAGAACCGCCAAACTTATGAGGGCCTCCAGTTCCCGGGCCGTGTTGGAGGTCTCCCACATCTGCGCCGTCTCAGGGTTCGCGCCCCACCCCAAGGTGCCACGCCGCCGTCCACTATAGGCGACACCGCAGGGACGCACCCATCCGACCTGGATGGCTTGCACCCTGATTCCAGCTCCCACCCAGCAAGGGATCCGAATTGATTCCTCGAAAGAAACATCTGAACTGCTGGTCACAGGGAACGGTGCCCGATCCAGCACATGCGCTAGTGATGCCCCCATGTTCAGGCATGAAGCCTTCCAAAAAGTCAAGCTTTGTCAACACCAGAGGAAGAAACAGGCCCTTGACCTGCGGAAACACTGTGCCCGAAGTGGGACTCGAACTGCATTCCCTCTCTTGTAAACATAGGGACACCCCCCCGAAACATGCGGAATCCGGCCCAGTCCGGACCAGTACGACCGTGTCCGAAGCCCAAAGTGTGCACAATTTGGGCACCCCCTTTTGCCCACTTACCTGCCTCCTCTCGCCCTCCCCGGGCAGCTGGCTCGCTACGACAACGACAGCCCCGAAGGGTGACTTCACTAAGGCAACACACCAGGATGAGCCACCTTAGGCCAGAACGACAAAACGCCCATTATCGGCCTTTTAAAAGTTGACGGGGGAGTTCCCAAAGCGCTGTATTTTCCCCGGTTCGGCGTCCTCAGCGTCGACCCCATCGGACGCTTCTGACGACCTGTGGGCCCGCAGCTTACTGGTTCTACCTGATGACGGTTCGGCAGGCTCACAGGAGGCGGCGATGTCCCGATAAGGGTCGAGCCGATGGAGTCGGGACGCCCCCTTGACAGAACGGTTGCGACGACCATCGTCTGGTCGCTCTCATCGGGCAGAGCGATCGGATCCAGACAGACGTCGCCGGCGAACTAGGCCGGCGGGTTATTTGTGGTCGGCACGGTGGGGTCAATATTCATGGTTGTCCTTGCTTGTCGTCAGCGAAGAGTTGCTTGGCGACGCCCATGGCGGACATCCCTTTGGGCCAGCCGGCGTAGAGCGTGACATGGGTGATGGCCTCGATGAGCTCTTCCTGGGTCACGCCATTTTCGATAGCGCGGCCGAGGTGGAAACCCAGTTGGCCTGTGTTCCCGCCGGAAGTGAGCACAGCCACGGTGATGAGGCTGCGGTCGCGTGCGCTCAGTTCGGTCCGGTTCCAAACGTCCTCGAAGAGCATGTCGTCAGTGAGTTCGGCAAGTTTTGGGGCAAAGTCCCCCAGCATCGCACGCCCGCCGCCGACCTGCTTGGGCTGGTTACTCATGCCATTCCTTCTTTCAGTGATGTTGGTTAGTGTCGTTACCGCCGACCCCGGATACACACCCCAAATCGTCCGCCGGAACGGCTCGACGAGAAACAGTAGTGGAACGCTCCTGACAGAGGCCGGGTGGTAGTCCTATGCCAAAAAGGTAGACCGCAGCCAGCCCCATTCATGCCCAGGACTGGCTGCGGATTGGTGGCTATGGGCCCGCCAAGCTAGGCCTTGACGTCAACCCAATCGAGATCGGAATTCCGCGTCTCACGAAGCGCCAAAGTGCAGGCAAGGGCGGCAACGGTGAGTCCAAACAGAAGCAGACCGACCGCGTGTACCCCGTATGCCGCTGCCAGCGCAGTGGCAATGATGGGGACAATTGCACCACCGATTACGGTTCCGAACGCATAGGAGATGCCAGCGCCGGTGTAGCGGTACCGGGTATGGAAGAGCTCCGGGATGAACGAGCCCATGGGCCCGTAGTTGATCCCACAGATCAGAAAAAGGGTCCACGTTACGAGCGCGAACACAGTCACCGTCGCGCCATCGAGGATCGAAAACAGAACAAGGCTCAGCAGTGCGCCAGACACGTGCGCAATGAGCAAGACCGGCCGCCGGCCGATTCGATCAGCGAGGACGGCACCGATGACGCACCCAATGGAGAGCATAATGCCGCTGACGACTCCGACCTGCAGAATTTCGGTTCGGGACAGCTTAAGAGTAGTGACGGCGTAAACCGTGATGAAGGTGGCGCTGGCCATACTGAGGCAGTGGGTCGTCAGGCCCACACCGCTAGCCAGCAGAACCTCACGTGGCTGACGCTTCAGACAGTCGATGAATGGCATCTTGACGACGCCGCTGCGCGCCTGCTGCGATTTGAACACGGGGGTTTCTTCCACTTTCAGGCGGATCCAGAGCCCGACGGCGATCAGTACAAAGCTCGCGAGGAAGGGCAAACGCCAGCCCCATTCACGGAAGGCGACGTCACTCATTCCGTATCCGGTCAGAAGGAAAGCGCCATTGCCTACGGTGACAGCAAGGGTCCCGCCAAGCAGGCCGAACATCGCCCAGAATCCACGCTTGCCCTTCGGAGCGTGTTCTGTGACGAAGAGCATCGCCCCTGCCCACTCCCCGCCTGCTGCCAGTCCCTGAATCAACCTAATTGATACCAGGGCAATTGGCGCCCAGACACCGATCTGCTCTGCCGTGGGCATGGCGCCGACGAAGATGGTCGCGATGCCCATCATCAGCAACGTCATCACTAGAGTCTTTTTGCGCCCTAGCCGGTCACCGAAGTGACCGAAAAGAACGCTGCCGACCGGGCGTGCGACGAAAGCGACGCCGTAAGTCGCGAACGATGCAATGACTCCCGCTGCGGGCCCTAGTGCGGAGAAAAAGAGTTGTGGGAACACTAGCGCCGCAGCGGTTCCATAGATCGAGAAGTCGTATATCTCGATCAGAGAACCCGAGAAGCTGGCGAACGCCGCACGGGCTTTCATTCTGACGGAGGAGCCGGACTCATCCGGCGGTTGGACAGTGACCGTGCCTGCAGTCGACGGGTAGTCGTGTTGATTCATTACTAAGTCCCTTCAAGCGGGGCGCACCTGTGGCGCCCCGGGGTCAGCCTCGCAACGGTGCGACGCAACGTAAGCTCATCTTTGAGTTGCCAAACACGTGGAGTGTTCGTGATCACGCATCTCCGTACGGTAAACGGAACAAGCGGGACGCGTCAATAGTTGCGGCTACCCGCCCCAACTGCCTTGGTCATATAGAGGGAGCCGGCGGACTCGCGACGGTTCGACGTGATCTTGCAGGGACGCTCGTCGATCGCGGGCTTCCCTCGCCCGCTGCGATTGTGGAAACCCCCTAAGCGCCGCTACGTTTCAACACGCCGGTTCGTCCGGGACAAGCGGACACCGCGCATTAAATTAATCCGGACGTCAGCGAAAGAAGATTCACCTGGCTTCCCCTCGTTAGGGTTCCGCTAGGCTCGGGAGGCCTGTGAGCACGGCGAACCTGGGGGCCACACGCTGTGCAAAGCCCCTGCGCTGTTGTTATCGACACTGAGCCGAGTTACAGTTGATTCATAACCGGGAACAACCGTGCGACATAACGAATTTTCAAAGGTTGCGAGGTTTCGGCGAAAACTCGGAAAGTGGCACGTCCTATCCCGCTTTTTCGACACGAGAGGTGCGCAATGGCGCGACTCTATTCCCGGGGTTTCACGGCCTGGGTCACCGGTATCACCCTGGAGAAATCGATCAGATCGCCCGTGCACGCTGGTTGCAGTCGTGTTGCAAGCGGCGCGGGACTAAGGCGTAAACCGTGCAAACCGAATCTTTCTCTGGCAACCTTCCACCAGATCGGCACCTGCCTCGGGCTCGGCACCGCGGTCGCCTCCGCAGCGACCGTCCCCACGGGCGGTTCCGCCGCGGCGCACCTTGCCCTGCAGGTCAGCGCCGCACTCGCCACGGGCAGTGTCCTGCTGCTCCTTGCCCTGGCCACCACCGCGGCCCTCATCCTGCCAGCGGACCTAGCGGCCCGTCGATTCAGGACAATCCGGAAGGCCGTGCCCGCATAGAAGGCCGAGCCTGCCCGCTGAAACTCGAAGGGGTACTGACATGCCCTCCCACAATCCCGCACATCTGAATACCCTGAAAGGCATGGTTATGGAACTTACTCTCAACAACGGCGTCACGATGCCCGCCCTCGGTCTGGGCGTCTTCCAGAGTCCGCCCGAGCAGACGACGACGGCCGTCGAGGCCGCCCTTGCTGCCGGCTACCGGCATATCGACACAGCCGCCGCGTACGGCAATGAACGGGAGGTCGGCGAAGGCATCCGCCACTCGGGCCTGGACCGTTCTGACGTATTCATCGAGACCAAGGTCTGGGCCAGCGACTAGGGCTATGACCAGAGGCTGCACGCTTGGGAGAAGGCAGTGGGCAAGCTCGGCGTCGACTACCTGGACCTGCTCATCCTGCATCAGCCCGCCCCCGACCGGTTCGACAAGACCATCGCCGCGTACAAAGCCCTTGGGACGCTGCTCGCCGACGGGCGCGTGCGGGCGATCGGCGCCAGCAACTTCATGCCCCACCACCTGAAGCAACTGCTCGACTCGACCGACATCATCCCGGCCGTGAACCAGATCGAACTGCACGGCGAGGACCGCCGGAACGTGATGGAAGACCCCGACAATCGCCGCCAGCGCGCGGACCTGCGGCAAAAGCCCCGCGCAGGTCATGCTCCGCTGGCACCTGCAGCAGGGCCGCTCAACCATCCCCAAATCAACCAACCCGACACCGGTATCCGCACCGGACCGGACCCCGACGAGGCCCGCGAAGAGCGCTTCGCCCTGGTCATCCCCGAAGCCTAAGACAGAGACAAGGAACCACCATGGACTACCGTCCCCTCGGCGCGCTCACCGACCTCGTGCGCCAGGGCAAGGTCCGCTACATAGGGTCCTCGTCGTACTCCGGATCCCAGATCGTGGAGGCCCAATGGGCGTCGCGTGAACGCAACCTGGAGCGGTTCGTCACCGAACAGCCGCCCTACTCGATCCTCGTGCGCGGCATTGAGGAGGACATCCTCCCCACAGTGAACGCCACGGCATGGGCACCCTCACGTACAGCCCTCTTGGTGGAAGCTGGCCTGGCGCTGGCGGAAGGATGCGGCGTCCGCACCCACCTCGAGTGCCCGCCCGAGCGCAAGGTTCGACATGACAAGCCCGGCGAACCAGCGCAAGCTCGACATCGTCGAAGAACTCGCCCAGCTGGCCGAACAGGCCGGGCTCACCCTGATCGAGCTGTCCATCGCGTTCGTGCTCAACCACCCCGGCGTCACGGCTTCCATCGTCGGACCACGCACCATGGAACAGCTCGAGTCCTACCTGCCCGCCACGGACATCCAACTGAGCACCGATATCTGGACCGTATCGACCAGCTCGTCGCGCCCGGCGTGACCGTCAACCCGACGACAACAGCTACGGCGCACACGAACTGACGCCAGTGGCACAACGACGCTGAGAACCACTGCTGCGGAAACCTTCCAAGAGGCCCTGTGCGAGGCGATGGCGCCTTGGGACATGGCAACGCTGCTGGTGCTAGGCAGCGTCCGCTTCGCGTTCCAATCCATGAGCATTGACGTCATCCGAATTCCGGACAGGCTCCTCTCCCATCGCCAACGCCGAATGACTTACCCCGCCCACGGCGCTGCATTGCCCGTTAGTGCGGGGCGGTTTCCCACGGACCCAGGCTTACCCACTCCTGACACTGTCCGGCTTCCCTCTGACCCGAAAGATATAGACCACATGAACAGCGCCACCAGATCGGACAAGTCATTCAAGGCCGCATCTCCGCTGGAACCTTTCCGCCACCGGGCTTTCCTATGGATCTGGTGCGGGGTGGTGGCCGCCAGCATCGGCACCTGGGGACAGACAGTTGGGGCACAGTGGTTGTTAGTCAACGACCCTAATGCCGCAGCGATCGTCCCCCTTGTGCAGACCGCCAACCAACTACCGGGGATGCTCCTTGCCCTCCCGGCTGGTGTTCTGGCCGATGCGTTCGATCGGCGGTGGCTTCTCATCTGTATCGAGGTGTACTTTGTCGTTGTTGCCACAACCCTGGCGATCCTGACAGCGCTCGGGATGATGGACCCGATTCTCCTTCTTGTGTTTACCTTCGCCGTCGGATGCGGCGCGGCGATGCTGCAGCCGGTCTGGCAGTCCCTTATCTCCGAGCTCGTCCCGCGTGGACAGTTGGCCGCGGCCACGCGCCTCGATATGGTCAGCGTCAATGTCTCGCGGGCCGCGGGCCCCGCTCTTGCCGGCCTCGTGATCGCGCGTATCGGCGTCCCGCCGGTCTTCGTCATCAATGCCGTGGCCGCCTGTTCCTTGGCGCTGGTGCTGCTCTCATGGCGGCGGACGCCGGTGGTCCGGCGTGCACGGGAGCGATTCATCCCCGCTCTGCGTGCCGGTGCCCGCTATGTGCGCCATGAGCCCGTCATCCGCCGCATCCTGGTCCGCTTCGCATTGTTCATCTCGCCTGCGTGCGCTGTCTGGGCCCTCCTGCCCCTGATCGCGAGCCGCCAAATGGGTCTGGACTCCGCGGGCTACGGCTTCCTGTTCGCTTCCATGGGCGCGGGTGCCCTTATCGCTGCGTTCAACCTCGCCAGGGTCAAAAATCACCTCTCGTCGAACGCTGTGCTAACCACCTCCGCGCTCGTCTACGCCCTCGCGTTCGCGGCGCTGGCGTTCGCACCCAACATCTGGGCTGCCATGCCACTACTACTCCTCTGCGGATTCGCCTGGACAGCCACTGTGGCAACGACAAACGCAGAACTCCAGCTTTTCCTGCCGGGGTGGGTACGCGCCCGTGGCATCGCCATGTATATCATGGTGTTCCTGGGAACGCAGGCCGTGTCCGCTGCTTTCTGGGGATTCATCACTCAGGCGCTGGGCCTCCAGTTCGCGGTGCTGATGGCGGCAGGCCTAGTGGCATGCAGCGCGATCGCCGGGCGTTTCATGCGCGTGCAGGACAACGAGACGATCGACCGCGCCCCGCTTTCATACTGGCGGAGCCCCGCCGTTGCAGTGGAACCGGACCCGCATGCAGGGCCTATCCTCATCACTGTCGAATACGAGGTCGTCGATCGCAATCAGGCTCCGTTCCTGGCCGCCATGAAGGACATGCGCCGATCACGGCTGCGTAGCGGGGCGTCGCGCTGGAACCTGTACAGAGTGGGCGAAGCGCCAAATGTCTTCCTGGAGCAGTTCGAGGTGCCCACTTGGCACGAGCACCAGCACCAGCACGACGGCCGCCTAACTGCCCAAGACAAGGCAACCGAGGACGCTGCGTTTGCCCTAGTCAGCGGCACACCGCGGACCCGCCACCTTCTCCCATCCACCGCACCCCAGATTCCGACCGGTGCGGTAATACACGCGAGCGTGGTCCGAGCCAAGACGTGAGAAGCATTCCGCGGGGCTGCAAGCCCAACGGGACCCTCCTCTACCAAACCGAACGTAACGGCGCTTCACTCCCGGCCGCCCTCCTCGCGATTGACAGTGGCCTGCCGCTCCGTGATGTCACGTCTGCAGGCAACCCCGGTTGCTGGCCGATGTGCGTATTCCGGATACCAAAGGGACGCGGGACTTCGTTTGAGTTCCGATGATGATCACGGAGCAGGTCGTCGCGTGGATCTGGTCGACCGGCAATGTCTCCGAACTTCGCCCTCTGGATCGACAGGCGCTGGAAAGGGACGCGGCGCCCGTGGCCCTGGAACTCCTCCGGACCCAGACAGCGACGGAGGCAGAGTGGAGTGGCGGGAAACTGGCGAGTTTCTCTCGGGGCTCCTGTCAGGCGGCGGGCGCAACGCCCCAGCGCTCTTGGCCCAAGCCGCACGTCTCGGCCACGATCTGTCTTCTCCCCACGCAAACGTCGCAGTACGATTTGAACATCGTAACGAGGCCGGCCTCCCTCACTGGCTTGCCGCCACGTTCTCACGGGTGGCACGACAAATCTCACCTCGGCCGCTGATGGGATTTACGACGGATATGTTGTTGCTCTGTGACCGCTTGGGCCACGACGCCGATCGACGAAGTCCGAAGCATCGGCGACGAAGTCAGGCGGATTTCTTCGCGCCCACGCCGCCATCTCAGGGCCCGTCAAAAATGGGCGGATTATCCTTCGGCCTTTGCGACCGTCCGGGGGGCGGCTGAGTTGGCGGTCCTGCGGAACTTTCCCCCCGGCACTCTGGCGTTGAGCGATCTGGCAATGGTGGGCTTCTGCCCTAACTCCCGGATGTAATCCGCACTGAGTCTCTATGCGGACGCCATGCTTGGCCCAATACGTGCCGACAGCTTACGCGAAGATCCGCCGCTCCTGCGGACATTGTCAGCTCTCATTCACAATGATCCTAATGCCAGAAAGACTGCGGAGCAGCTACATGTTCCGGAAGACGCCGTCGTCGAAGCCCGCCGACGGATCGAGGATCTGCTCGCACTTAATCTTTCACGCGTGTCGGACCTAATGCGCATCTCAACGGCCCTCGAAGTCGAAGACGTCATCGAAGGCAGACAGCACAAGACCGGAAATTTCCTAACCAAGGCAAGGGCGACCTTTGGGATCGGCCCCACCGAGTTGAGCCCGTCACAAGGGCCAAAGGGACAGCGGCCCCGAATGCGGAGGTGCAAGGTGTGTGGGTCTGGAAAGTCACAGCTCCAAGGCTGATGGGAACCGCCACCGACCGCCTGGTCCTACCTCACTCGTCGGTGTCGGCGTCGTAGGTGTTGGCGATGTAGACGTCGCAGGGTGCGTGGTGCGCTACGCTGATGGCCACGCTTCCCAGCACGCGGCCGATGCTGCGCATCCGGCGGTTGCCCACAACGATAATGCGCGCTTCCATCTGAACCGCCTCTTTTATGAGCACATCTGCGGGCCGACCGCGTGCAGCAGAGTGAGTCGCCTCAACGCCTCTGCCGAGGGACTACGCAACTACGCGGGCCACGTGCGCTGGGGTATCTGCGTCGGAAACAACCAGCTGGTCGCGGCCGCTGCCGAATATCTCGGTCCGGGCCCCGTCGTCGGCAGAGACAACGTGAAGGGCTGCCTTCAAGGCAACAGCGAGATCCCGGGCGGACCCGGCAGCCTTTTTCGCCGTTCCGCTGCCGTCAACTCCGACAATAACGATTCCGCTCATATGCATGTACTCCTTAGTTAAGTTATTTGCGGCACTAGTCAGCGACAGGAGACAAAAGAAGGGTTCCGGGTAATAGGGGGGACCGCCAGTCGTCCCCATGCGCGAACAGCCATTGGTAATACTGAACGCTTGGAGCACGGTCGTAGCCATTCTGCAACGCCAACCGATTTGCCGTCGGTTCGGCAGACTGCAAAGTTGCTTCAAGGTCGTCGACTTGATCGGCGATGATCGCATCAATCAACTCTTCCTCATTGGCGAACCGGCGGTACGCCGTACCGATCCCAACGCCCGCTCGATTCGCAACGTCGTGCATGGCAGCGCAGACGCTTGGAACTGCCAGAGCCAAGCTCTGACGGGTTAGACAGCCGCGAACCGTCATAGTTTTGCGGGTTCAGGCTGCACGGCTCTCTTGTACCCAGGCGTTCCGCGTTATCACTTGCCGGAGACTGCTTTAATGCCCAGACTCATCAGCGCAGCGGCGCAAGTGATCACTGCCGCGATCGCGAAGCATAATTGAACGCCGTCCACGAATACGGCTGCCGTCGATGCCAACAGCCCGAAGGTCGCAATTGCCAGGGCTCCGCCGACTTGCCGGAATGTGTTGAGCACGGCGCTTGCTATCCCAGCCTGCTCGGCGTCGACACTGGACAATACAATTCCAGTCAACGGAGGCATTGCAACCGAGCCCCCTGCGCCTATTAGGGTCACGCCGGCGGCTACTAACCATACGTTGCCGAGGCTCAGAACCGGAATCATCGCGACTAACCCAGCTGTGGTGGTCATCAGACCGGCAACAGTTGGAACTCGGAATCCAAACCGCGTTACAAGCGGTCCGCTGAAGAGGTTTCCGAAGAGGCTCGCCACTGCGGTTGGCAAGAATACAATCCCCGTCAGAAGTGGTGGTAACGCCAACTGTTGCTCAAGGTAAAGGCTGATCAGGAACACGGTTCCAAACCAAGCGCTGATATGCGCAAAACCTCCAAGCAGCGCGATACGCATCCCTCTCGGGCGCAATATGGAAAGCGGCAACATGGGATGCCGGGCCCGGGCCTCCACTCCCGCGAAGCCCACTAGAGTTACGGCCGCCGACACGAACGCGATGATGACGGCAGGGTGGGTAAAACCCAGCGACCCGCCCTCAATTAGACCGAAAATGAGTGAGGCGAGTGCAACGAGCGCCAGGATCTGGCCGGCCCAGTCGAAACGGTTCGACTGTCTCGGAGAAGGTGCGATTCGAACCGCCAGAATGGTCATGGCCAAACAAACTGGAATGTTTATTGCGAAGACCAAGCGCCAGTTGAGCGTCGTTAGAAGCCCACCAAGCAACGGTCCGGCAGCCGCGGCGGCGGCACCCCCGGCGGTCCAAATACCTAATGCGTGCGCCCTTCGAACAGGGTCCGGGTACGCTTCGCGAATCAGCGCCATCGAGGCGGGAAGCATCAGTGCCGCTGCTGCGCCCTGCGCGCCCCTGGCACCGATAAGCAGGCTAGTCGTCGGTGCAGCCACGCATAGCGCCGATGTAACAGCGAAAAGCACAGCGCCAACGACGATAGCCCGCTTGGCACCGACGCGGTCGGAGATATTGCCGGCGAACATAAGCAGCGCTGCAAACATGAGCGTGTAGGAGTCCACCACCCACTGCAGCGCAGAGGTTCCACCCCCGAGGTCGGCCCCAATCTGTGGAAGCGAAATGTTGACCACAAGAATATCGAGCGTCGTCAGAAAGAAGCCGCAGCACGCCAAGACAAGACTTGCCCTTGCGCTCCGAACAACTGGCTCGGCCTCAACAAGTGCCATTTTGGTCTCCTCATAGGTCCGTGTTTAGATCCGCCACGCTTACGATCGTTGACGCTTGCTTCAGCTCAACTTGGACCACGGGCCCGAACACGACCAAAGGTGCTTAGAGCCTCTGAACCGAAAGCAACTAGAAAACTGAGTGCCGTGGTTGACCGCATCCTTCATCCACGTTACCGTACATGCGTACGCGATTCCGAATACCTACGGATTGGATACCGCACTCGATGAAGCATGCACTTTCGCCTGAAACAACCTCAACCCGCGTATCGTCGAAGATGATCCGCATGGCCACACTGGGTGCCAGCGTGGGAAGTACAGTCGAGTTTTACGACATCGCAATTTATGCCTACCTCGCGCCCATCATCGGGCGCATTTTTTTTGCAACAACGGACCCGGTCGTCGCCCTCCTAAGTTCGTTCGCCGTTTTCGGAGCTGCCTTTGTTGTGCGCCCCCTTGGCGGGCTCTTCTTCGGTTCACTGGGAGACAGACTCGGGCGACAAAAGACCTTGGCCGCTGTCATTCTCCTGATTTCAGCAGCAACGTTTGCCATCGGGGTCTTGCCTACCTATGAAGCCCTCGGCATCGCCGCCCCAACAGCACTGGTCATATTGCGTTTGGTGCAGGGCTTTTCGGCAGGCGGAGAGGTCGGTGGGGCAACGGCTTTTGTGGCCGAATATGCTCCCCCGAACCGCCGTGGCTTCCTGGTCAGTCTCGTGGAACTAGGAGCCATGGGCGGGTTTCTGCTCGGCTCCGTTGCTGTCTTGATACTGAATTTTTCCCTTACACAGCAGCAGATCTTTGAGTGGGGCTGGCGTATCCCATTCCTTATTGCGGGGCCGCTGGGCATTGTCGGACTTCTCATACGAAATAGGCTGGAAGAGAGCCCGGAATTTGTGGCATTGAGGACGTCGGGCGCTGTGCTGAAAAAGCCGCTGCGGACCACGATCACCCTCCACTGGCAGTCAGTCTTGGTGGTAGCAGCCTTTGCGCTTTTTCAAAACGTGGCTGTCTATGTTGTCCTCACCTTCATCTCGACCTATCTTTCAAGCACGTTGAAGTTCGATATCCAGGTATCCTCGCTCTCTTCCGTCTTGACTCTGGTTGCCGTCTGCATCGTCGTTCCACTTAGTGGCGCCCTTTCAGACAAAGTGGGGCGCAAGCCTGTTCTCGTTTGGTCCTGCGCGGGAGCAGCAATTTTGACGTATCCGCTTTTTGCCCTTATGGCCACCGGTAGTCCGGTTCTCGCAGTAGCGGCGCACATTATTCTTGGTTTGATCGTGGGAGTGTTCCTGGGACCCGTTTTGGTAGCCATGAGCGAGATGTTTTCAACGGCTGTTCGATATGGAGGCATGTCTCTCGGTTACAACCTTTCCGTCTCGATCTTTGGAGGAACGGCGCCCTTCATCGTGACGCTACTGATTGCAACAACTGGCAATAACCTCGCTCCAAGTTTTTACATCATCTCCGCGTCGCTGGTCACTCTTGTAGTTGTGGCAATTTCCAGGGAGACAGCACCACGCCGGCGCACACCGGTGCCGAACTGAGCGGGTTGCGCAACTTTCTCCAGCTGGTTGCATGCCTCGTCAGGCTTCTCCTTATGGCGGTGTCGAGACTTCGGCACCGCCATAAGAGGTGAGGCGCCGTCCCGTCAGGCCTCCGGTATTTCCAAGTTCCATTTCAGAGGGTCTATCCGGTCTGGATCGGGCCCGCCCCGGTACCCGTATCAAGAGCGCTGATGCGCGCACACTCGCCAGATGAGAGTTCGAAATTGAAGATGTCGAAATTCTGGGAAATTCGCTCCCGGTTCGTCGCCTTAGGGATGACTGATCGTCCTTCCTGAATACCCCAGCGGAGCAACACTTGGGCGGGCGTCTTCCCATGAGCGCGTGCGATGGCATTGATGGCATCGTCCGTCAGCACGCTCTTTCGGTCTTCGCCATAACCGGGGTAGGAGGTTATCCCCCTATGGGAGACCACGCCTGGGTGAGGATGTTGTTCCTGGCATTCGCGGCCTGTACTTCCGGTTGCGTGAAGTACGGGTGAATCTCAACTTGATTGACCGCTGGCACTATTTCAGTCTGGTCCATGAGAATCTCCAGATGGCATGGAAGGAAGTTGCTTACCCATTGGCGCAAACGAGCCGTCGGCAAGGAGCTTTTCCAGTGCGTGATATACGCGAATGGTGCGTTCGAAGTGTTGGGCCATGGGCTGGAGCAGGATCAGCAAGTCGATAGATTCGATCCCCGGCTTTTTGGTGCTCTTGTCAAAGAATGGAGCATCTATTCATAGCCGTAGTCCGACACCCATACTTTCGTCTTTATGGTGACCTCGTCTTCACCGAGGCCGGAACGGCGCAACCCTTCACCGACTTCGCGCTCGCTTTCGTAGCGGGCAACCGTGTCGATGTGTCGGTAGCCGACGCGCAAAGCAGCCTCGAACGCCGCTTCGGTCCCATCGGGTGGAGTCTGAAAGACGCCCAAACCGATAGGGGGCATGATCAATCCGTTAATGAGAGTAAGGGAGTTGGTCAAAGGTTTACCTTTGTCAGCGATGGTCGAAAAGTGAGCCATTTCGCGGGCCCTCACAATGGCTCACTTTTCGACCGTCACCGACAACCTTTCTTTCTTCTGCGTTGCGTTGCTGGTGACTGAGAACGGGCGAGCGAGGGATCATGCGCGCGAGCGGGAAATGGCCTCTCAACTCGCGAAAGAAGCACGCGCATAGTGAATAGCCAACCTGCCCTGTGAAGACAACATCCCAGTTCGGGCCGTCGCTGCGGGTTGATCAGTCGTTCGTCCGCGGCCAGACCCCACCAGCGGACCGCCAAGCATGCTTAGAGTCAATCAGCCTGGCCAGGCTCAGCGACCAGGTTGTCGGCTGCGGAATGCCTGCCGCGCTTGCGCAGTTTTGGGAGAACGTGGCACAGACCGCCCAAGCGGCAGCAGCCCTCGGTGCTTTCCGGGTTAGCGCGATTCATGTCGATTCGCCTAGACCTTCCAAGTGCTCCTGGATCCAGACGGCTACGAATCGTGCGTGGTCCGCCCTAACCCCGAACGACTGATTGCGTCCCGTTTGCCGCAAAAGTTCAACAGAACCCGAGCACTCCCAATCCCATCAATCATGTCGGGCTTCGCTTCGTGGACAGCCGGTGAACGTGACTTTCGTGCCGAGGCTGGCTGCCATCGGCTGATGTCTGGCGCATCATGCGCTAGCCCCGGTGCCTTGCGTTGACATCAATTTCCACGTCATCGCAGCGATCTCCTCAGGTATACATGGGAAACCGCTGTATAACCAGTCGAGCGCCACGCCGATCAGTGCCCCCCCGGTGAATGCTGCAGCGACCTGGTCATCCATCCGCGGTGCGGGTCCGGTGTCGCGCGGCCACGCGCCAGATGAGCTCTCGATACCGGTTCGGACGGCTGCCGTTATGCGACGACGAATGTGGTCCGAAACCAGTGCGCTTCCCTGTGGGCCGAGGAGATTGCTGTAGAGCCCGGCATGGTCCTTGAGGTTTTCGAAGAAGGCTTGCAGAGATTGTGGGCCGCGCTGTTCGACCGTGTCCGAATCTGGCGTCGGGAGCGACTCGACGAGCTCATCGATCAGGATGGTGCAGGCTACTTCGGCGAGCTGGTGCACGTTCTGATAGTGGTCGTAAAAGGTGGAGCGACTCACTCCGGCTTCTTCGGCAATCGTGGCGACGTTGATGTCAGCGAGATCGTACTTCTCAATCAGCGACAGGAGCGCTTCATTTAGATTCTTGAGTGTTCGCAGCACTCGCCTGTCGCTCGGTTTCGGGTTGTCGTTCGCCGACGATGAACTTGCCATGAGCGGTCAGCTCCTACTGTAAGCCTGCATGTGGTGTTTATCCTACATCCGGAGGGGGATTTTAGGGGGCCTCCACTCCTGCTGAATGCCAACCTAACTGCGGAGCATTGTGCGACATAAGGGTCATGTACCGAACGCTATAAGTGGAAGAAGGTTGGCGTGACACCGCTTCCGGCCGCAGCAACTGGTGGCGATGATAACGGAGCACGCGACAGCATCGATACGGCAACCGTGGGAGGTCTCGCGAGCGCAGAGTTCGGGTAGCGAACGTCGGCCGATCGCTCAACAAGACCAGTCAGGTCGCACGCGAGATGGGGGCGGATTCTGTCGTCGCCGGCTTTACGCAGCCCTCCGACGTTGCCCGACTCGTATAGGAGCTCCTGGCGGCGTACTCGCGGTGTCGATGTGTTCGCCCACTACGCCAGCGTCTCTCRCCGCGCTGGTCGCTGCGCCGATCGCGGCCACCATGCTGCTGATCGCCAACCGCGCCGCCCCTCCCGCCAGCAGAGGGTGTAGGGCCAATCGAGCCTGTGGTGCCGGCGCCGACACGTTCACATCGCTTCATACCGAATTTTTCCTACATGCGTTGGTTATCGTGCAGATGTAGGCTAACCTGAGTATATGCGGATGCCGAATGGCACCGCCGCCCGGAGGCAGCGAAAGAGGGCAACGGGTGACTATCTCCAAGGAGTGATCAACATGAACGGTCTGGCAGGCAAACGAGTCATCGTGGCTGGTGGCGGAAACGGCATCGGGCGCGCGACTGCCGAGCGGTTGGCCAAAGAAGGGGCGTCCGTGACTGTGGGCGATGTGAACCTCGACGCTGCTCATGCTGTCGTGCAGCAGATCACCGATGCCGGCGGTGCCGCGATCGCCGTACAGTTCGACCTCGCGGATGAGACGTCGGTGTCGAACCTCGTCAGCTCGACGGTCGAAGGCTTTGGTGGGGTCGATGGCCTCTACAACGTCGGAGCCGACGTCTCCGAGGGGGTGCTCGGGCAAGACGGTGACATCCTCGGCATGGACATCGCGGTCTGGCGTCGCACGCTCGAGGTGAACCTCATTGGCTACGCCCTGACCGCGCGTGCCGTGCTGCCCTTCCTTATTGCGCAGGGAGGTGGGTCCATCATCAATACCTCCTCAGCCGCTGCACACGTGGGTGACCACTCGCGAGCCGCCTACCAGACGAGCAAAGCGGGAATCAACGCTCTCACTCGTCACATCGCAGCGCGCTGGGGGCGTGAGGGCGTTCGCAGCAACGCAGTTTCTCCGGGTGTCGTGCCGACGGTATCCGCGGAAAAGATGGCACTCCCGCCGGAGGCGCTGGATTTTGTTCGCCAGACGATCCCCAGCACACGTCTAGGGCGGCCGGAAGATCTCGCTGGCGTCGTGACATTCCTGTTGTCCGACGATGCCGTGTGGATCAACGGTCAGGTGTGGTCGATCAATGGGGGAATGCTGTTGCGAGAGTAATTCGGGACCGAAGCCTCGCCGTGATGCCGCCCGAGTGCTCGACGCCGGGCGCCATCACGCACGTTTTCGGAGATAACGGGACGACCCCCGGTGTTTGTTGACTCCTTGACCTAACGAGCTGGCGCTCGTGGAAGGATGCTGACCATGCCCACGGCTTATGGGGCGCAGTTCCGCCAAGATGTTATTGATGTGGCCCGCAAGGGTGAGGCGCCGCAGGCGCAGATTGCGAAGGATTTTGGGCTTTCGGTCACGACGTTGAAGCTCTGAATTGCCATCGCTGAACGTAAGGAGTCCGGGGACGGTCCGGCTCTAGCGGAGTCGGCTGAGCTGCGGGAGTGGAAGAAGTGTAACCGTTTATTGGAGCAGGATAATGAGAATCTGTGCCGGGCTGCCGCGTATTTGGCGAGGGACATCAACCCAAGATCTACCCGCTGGTCACGGATCTTGCCACCGAGGGTGTTCCCGTGGCGGTGACCTGCAGGTGTTGAAGTTCAGCAAACAACGCTATTACCGGTGGAGAGCCTGCCCGGTGACGGAACGCGACTGGATCGAGGCGCACCTCGTCAACGCCGCCCTGGATATCCATCCCGAACATCCGGCTTTCGGGTACCGTTTCATCACTGACGAGCTCCCGGAGAACGGCATCACGGCGGGCGAGAACAGGGTCCAGCGCTTATGCAGGGACCACGGCATCTGGTCCGTGTTCTCGAAGAAGCGTGGCCTGAACGGCAGACCCGGGCCGCCCGTTCATGATGACCTGGTGGAGCGGGACTTCACTGCAGCGGCGCCGAACGAAGAGTGACTGACCGACATTACCGAACATTCCACCGCAGAGGGGAAGCTATCTCTGCGCGGTGAAAGATGTCTATTCCGGGAGGATCGTTGGGTACTCGATGGACGCGCGGATGAATTCCTCGCTACTGCCGAGGCGGGCTGCCCGTCCTGCGGTGTCATCAGTGCGCGGGTCCATTCCCGCATGCCTCAACGACTGCGTGACATCCCCCTCGCTGCGCCGGTCGAAGTGGTGTGGGCCAAGCAGAGATTCTAATAGCCACGAACCTCAGCGGACCGAAAAGTCCCGCGGATGATCAGTCCGTATCAGCTCGGATGGGGCCGCGGTGCCGGGGAACTCGATCGGCACGTGGTCTCCCTCAAGCAGCGTCTGTGACCGCGGCGAACGTGTCCGTCAAGACGTCTCTGAATCGCTCTTCACCGCCCCCCGCAGCCCACTCCGAGAGTGCGACGTCGAGACAGGCCAACGCGGCACTCGCCAAGGTCAAAGACTTTCTCCGTCGAGCGATAACGGAGGCGTGCAGTCGGGTTTCGATCTCCGGCCCGAGCAACTGTGCCCATGTGAAGTGCTTTTCGATGTTTCGGGCGCGAAGCGCCGGCGTCGCTTGGATGACTCGGAGGACGAGTAACCACTGCTCGCGAGCCAGATCGACGGAATCGGCGCTCTGCAAGAACGCTGCGTGCAATGCGCTCCACGCATGCACGTCCCGGGGCACCAGCGCCAGCGCATCACGAAGCACGATGCCGTTTTCCATGATCTCCGTGAAAACGACGTCTTCCTTCGTTGCGAAGTGTCGGAAGAAAGTGCGCCGCGAGATGCCGGCAGCTTCTGCGATCTCGTCCACAGTGACCGCCGCGAAACCCCTCTCATCGAACAGCGCCAGCGCAACCTCGGCTATGCCTTGGCGAAGAGCATCGCGGGCTCGTTGACGTGCATCGACAATCACAACCATGCTCACATCATATCAGTCGTGACACTCCGTGCCATTTAATGACTAAGAGTATGTTTTTACATTTTATGGCACTCGGTGCCATTATGTGTCTATGATGCCATTTGTAGACAACGAGAGCAGGAGCAAAGAATGTCGGAAGCTATGCGCCGGAAGGCGCTCATCATCATCTCGTCGGCGCACGACCTCAGAATCGCGGAGCCGGCGCATGTAGGTTCAATATCGACGGGATTCTTTCTCGTCGAGCTCGCGGAGATCCTGCGGACGTTCGGCGACGAGTACGATTTCACCTTCGCAACCCCGGATGGGCTGGCTCCACAGCTTGATATCAACGGCATCGCCCTTGCCATGCATGCCGGGTCCGCCTTCGGGCTGACCATCGGTCTGACGATGATCGAGCAGGCAGGACGGAAGCCCAACATCCAGGGCCTGCGTCGCAGGCACCGAGGACTCGCGGAGCGGCGCGAGCGCGAGGTGCGCCTCCTCGAGCAACATCTCGGCGGCATCCCTGTATCCCGTATCCTTCCGAACACTGAACCGGAGCTTGTTGAGTACCGCGTTGAACTCGTCGAGAGACTAAACAACCTTCCGGCCACACCGTTCGCGTCGCTCGCAACGATCGTGCAACGACACCGAGACCCCTCGGACGCGTTCAATCTGGCTCAGTTCGACTTCGTGCATGTACCCGGCGGTCACGCTCCGATGGCAGATCTAACATGGGACGCATGGCTCGGTGAAACCTTGCATGTTATGCGCGAGAATGGCGGCGTGATCTCGCTCATCTGCCATGGGCCGGTCGCGCTAGCATCGACCTGGTGGCGCGTTGATGAGGACGGCGAACCGTATCGTCTCGTTGAGAATGCATTCACCGCGGCGAAGGTCACAGTCGCAGACAAGCGCTCTGAGCTGATCGCATTCACAGTGAGCTATCCGCGCGTTCCCGGTGAACGGAGTCGCCCCACGGCCTACGCGGACGAAATTCTCCGCGATGCGGGGTTCTCTCTCGCCGGAACGATCAACCCCACCTCAGCACGCGCAGTCTACGACAGCGAACTGCGCGTACTCACAGGCAACGGACCCCAGGCGATCGATATTCAGACTTCGCGGTTGAGTCAGGCACTCGTAGGTATTAGAGAGGGTCTCGCGGCTACGCGCTGAGAAAAAGCAAAAGAAATCTGCGCACTGCCCAGCTACGCATGGGCAGCGCGAGTCAATAATCAACGAAATCATCGACAATAGAAGGAAACAATTATGCGCGCAGTCATCTACCGTTCGGTGGGCACTCTCGACGATATCCGCGTCGAGGAAGTCCCAACCCCGGAGCCGGGTTATGCTGAAGTGAGGATCAAGGTACAGGCAGCCGCCCTGAATCCGACCGACATCGCAGCCTGGAGCGGGCGGTTTCCGGCACCGCCGGAAGGCGACTTCTTCGGGATCGGCTGGGATATTGCCGGTGTCGTTGACGCCCCCGGACCAGGAACAGTGTGGCAACCAGGTCAAGCGGTGATCGCAATCAGCGCTGGTGCCGTGGCCAAGCACAGGGCGCAAGCCGAGTACGTCATCGTACCGAGCCACGCACTCGCCCTCGCCCCGGAAGGCATCGACCCGACAGCAGCATCCACTATCCCCCTCAACGGACTCACCGCGGCGCAGTCCGTCGAGCTGCTCGGGCTCGAGCCGGGAAGCACTGTTCTGGTCACCGGCGGCCAGGGCGCCGTGGGAGCGTACGCCATTCAGATCGCGAAGCGACGGGGCGCGACCGTTATCGCATGTGGCCGATCGGCAGACGGTACATTCGCCACCGAGATCGCCGGCGCCGACGAGTACCTCATCTCCGACGACGCGCTCGTGGGCGCAATCCATAGCCGCTATCCGAATGGTGTTGACGGTGTCATCGATACCGCGATGCTCGGCGACCAGATCCTCGGTGCAGTCCGAGACGGGGGCACATTCGTCTCCACGCGTATCGACGCCATACCGCAATCCGAGCGCGGCATACGGGTCCGACTCACACAGATCGCCCCCGATGGCGCGATGCTCACGACCCTTTCGGACCTCGCCTCACGAGGAGAACTGGCACTCCGCGTCGCTGCGAGCTATCCACTAAATCAGGCCCGAGCCGCGCACGCTCACCTCGCTTCCGGGAAGGTGAGCGGTGGACGCATCGTGCTGACCGTCCCCTGACGAACAGCTGCGGAGCCGCAGCGGCCCTCCCGGATCCAATGACGGAGGCTACGAGGGCGTCGCGGAGCCGGCGGCGGCGGGTTGATCGTGCAAGGCGCGGCACCTTCGCCAACATCAGGCAGGCAGCCCGGAAAGCGGGCGCCAGAGTACGCCAACGACCTCCGAATAATCGGCTTAGCGTACTCTAACGTCCGTTTTCGCCGGCTACCCCAACCAAGGAAAGTGCCTTCTCCCCTACCCCACAAAGGAGCCGATAGCGGACGTCATAGCCTTGCGATATATCGCAAGGACCTTTCCGTTGTCCGATCTCACCATCGTTGTCAGTTTTTTCACCCAAACTGCCAGCCTCCAGGGTTTTACTCGCTTGGCCTCCTTATCGAGCGCCCCCGCTCAATAGCTCGCCGGTTGGCGCGCGAGAAAGCTGGGCACCGGCGCAGAAATGCTCGATGTCGGTACGAAAGAGGATAACGCGGGTCCCGCCCTATGACAGGTTCTAAATCGTTGAGGCAAGTTCATCGACCAGCTCGTATATGAAATTATTGCGGCCGTTGCCGAAGCTCACGACAGCTACAGGCGGGTGGGACCTACGTGTACGAATCGACCTCCACTGAGTCGGCGAAGTTTGCGATCTCCGTCACGTTGCGGCTAGACATCCGCTGAATCCAGGCGCCCCGGCGCGGCGATCAACGCAGTCCGCTCACGACCAACAATTTGCCAGGGTAAACCTGTAATTTGGTACTTCCCGAGGGCGGTGCCGTTTACCGCCTGGAACAGTCCGGCGCTTCGGACGAAGGCATCGTCAACCAACTCGGGCGCTGACAAGAAACCTGCATCAAGGAGGACCTTCGCAAGTTCATCCTGAACGGCCCTCCAGGACCTATTAGTTCGCCCTTCCGGAAGTCTTAGGGATCCATCGGGCCGCCACCTCTTCAAATCGTGTGACTTCGTCGGCGTCCCGCGAGGTGACCGCGAGGAGCTGACCGGTGTCGGCCTGCCTGATGAAGAAGTCGCCTCCGATTTGCGGAGCGACATAAGCGGCTCCAGGGTCATGGCCGGCGAGTTCGGCGATCTGGAATGCGGAGAGCTCCGCCATTGAGATGTCGACTGCAACGCCGGACGACCTGTCGGACGACAGGGACCAAGCCAGCACTCTTTGGGAGACAGCGCGCAGCGGCCTCTGTCCGTCGTTTTCGTGCGCAGCTTGCTCGAAGCGATAGACCCAGGCGGCTGTGCTCGCCTCGAAAATGGCCGACTGCCGCCAGCGTGAGCATTTCCAGCGCTGCCCTTAGTTACGGTTGGTGCCGCGCATGGAAGAGGGCATTGGCCCCAGGACGTGGCCCTCAAGGCCGCGAAGAGAAGCCAACTGAAGGACGTGAAGGATCTCAGCCCCGGACGGCCCCCACACTCAGGGCATTAAGTCGATCGCGATACAAATTAGCTCCCGCTCCTTGCTGCTGCTGACTGGACTGCGAACACTCGACGGACAATTCTGTTTGTGCCAGCAGGTAATCAGGCAGCAGCCTCGCCAGACGATCGCGGTCGGAGTTCCAAAAACCACGCGAGGCGATGAATCGGTTCTTGGTCTCTTCGAAGTCAGCGTGGGGCGACGGAACATCAAGGAGCACACCTGCCTGAGCAAGCTCCTCCTCCAGGACCGGCACCGAGGTGCATCGGGCGTGATTGGCAAGGCCCACAAGGCTGATTAAGGTGTGTAGGATGCCTTCTTCGCTGGCCCCAGCAAGCCGGGCGCGGCCTACCTGGCGCACTATAGCCTCACTGATCAGAGCGGAGGCTGTAGCGTGCATAGCTAGAAGAATCAGCTCCTGCATTCGCGGTGTGAGCGCCCCGGCTCCGAGCGGCACCGCCAATATTTTTCTGCCGCCTCGTAAACGCTTGGCGTAAGCTCCCGGATTCGTCGTGGAACCGACGCTTCGGCGAAGGCCCCCTATAAGGCAGGCGACATCGACCTGAACTATGAGAATTTGGCAATAGCCGGAGACAATCGACTTTCGATTGTCGCTTACTATGCAGAACCCGGGACCTCGGCCCACGACGGGCTCCGTCTGCTGTCATCGCTGGCAGCGCAGGTGCATGGAACTGCCAGATCCAAGCTCTGACGGGTTAGACAGCCGCGAACCGTCATAGTTTTGCGGTTCAGGCTGCACGACTTTCGTTTACCCAGGCGTTCCGAATTGTCACTTGCCGGAGGCTGCGTTTAATGCGCAGACTCATCAGCGCAGCGGCGCAAGTGATCACTGCCGCGATCGCGAAGCATAATTGAACGCCGTCCACGAATACGGCTGCGGTCGATGCCAACAGCCCGAAGATCGCAATTGCCAGCGCTCCGCCGACTTGCCGGAATGTGTTGAGTACGGCGCTTGCTATCCCAGCCTGCTCGGCGTCGACACTGGACAATAGAATTCCAGTCAACGGAGGCACTGCAACCGAGCCCACTGAGCCCCAGTTGTGAGGCCTTCTCCTCTGCCGTCGCGATCTCATTAACTCGAAGTGCCATAGTCACGACACCTGTTGTCAGAACGGCAACCCAGGCTGCAAACTGCGCAAACCAGTATACGAACATAAACAGCGGAGATACCGGTGGTTGGGGCGTTTGGCGCTTTAGCGTGATGAGGGCATGACCGGAGAACGGCGCCCGGTATGGACGTCAAGGACTACCCGAAATGGCCAAAGGTTCCGCAATTGGTGCCGAGACTCCGTGGCCCAGGTAAAACAGTGTTTAGGGTATGCGAGGTCCGGAGGACGGAGAGGCAATTACTGGGCCAGTGCCCAGCAAGCAAGGTCGTGATCCTCAGAGGATTCCAGTCCAGAGACTGCTATAACTCCAACCAGTGACCCCCGCACAAAAATGGGGACAGCGCCGCCAGCCAACGCATAGTCTGCGGGCGACACCCCAAACCAGGTGAAGAAATCCAGTCCTAACTCACCGAACTTCTTGTGAGCTTCACTTGAGGAGCAACCGAACCGACGAACCGAATTGGCCTTGCGCTCAATCCATGCATCGTTGTCGGCACTCGTGCCTTCGTTGGCGCAATGGAACACCCGCTGCTCCCCCATCCAGATACCTATGGTTATCGGCAACTCCTCATCAATGCACCGCTGCACAAGTGATGCGCCAATGCGCCAGGCGTCCCTGAGACTGAAAGAGTCCAATGTTGTACTCATATCTACTGCCTTTTCTGTTATTCGTTTGAGGTGCGGAGCGGCTAGCCGGCCAGAGCTTCCCCTGAGAGTGCTTCCTCCAGAACGCTCGGAGATAGAACGTGCTCCGTAACCATCCGGCTTGCCCCGAGGATGGCCGCACGAGAGCCCGCCTTGCTAAGTCCAATGCGGAGTTGAGAGGTGGCCAGAGGAGGAGACCTCCGATAAACCACCTCGCGTATACCCGCCACCAAATGTTCCCCGGACTCGCCAACGCTTCCTCCAACCACGATCATGGAGGGGTTGAGCAGATTGACCGCCGAAGCAAGGACGTCGCCTATATCCCGACCAGCTTGTCGCAGGGCCTGAATGGCCAACTGATTTCCGTTAGCTGCCGCCAGGAGGACATCATGTCCTCCTTCAAAGTCCTGCCCCTGTTCCTTGAGGAAACGTGCAATGGCCGGACCGGAGGCCAGCGCCTCCAGGCATCCATAGTTGCCGCACATGCAAAGGACCGAATCACCGCGAGGCACCCTGACGTGACCTAAGTCGCCTGCGGTCCCATTGGCGCCCCGCTGGAGCTGCCCGCTGGAGATGATGCCTGATCCGATGCCGGTGGCCACCTTGATGAACAGCAAATCCTTGTGCTCTGGCCAGTGGGCTGCGCGCTCCCCTAGGGCCATGATGTTCACGTCGTTGTCCACCAATACCGGCAGGGACAGAGCCATGGATTCACAGACGTACCTAACCACGTTGAACCCATCCCAACCAGGCATGATTGGGGGCCTCACGGGGGTACCAGTTGCGTGTTCCACTGGGCCCGGAAGGCCGATCCCTATGCCAGCCAACTCTTCAGCATTGCGTTGAACAACCGCCAACAACTCCTTGATTCGGGCTGTTACCTCTGCGAGGACAACTTCAGGACCGTCCGATACTTTTTGTTCCCATCGGCACTCTGCGAGCACTCTTCCGTTGAGGTCCGTCACCGCGGCGATCACATGAGTGGCCCCGACATCGACCGCAACAACTACTCGTGCCGACGGAATGAACGCAAAGCGGGAGGGCGGCCTTCCACCGCTAGACGCTGCGTCCCCTGCGGGCCCGACCAGCCCTGACCTCATAAGAGTCTCGATTCGTGAAGCAACCGTGGAACGGGCCAAACCGGAAGTCAGGGCGAGTTCGGCTCGGGTACGCGCCTTGCCGTCGCGCAGAACCTGGAAAAGGTCCCCCGTGCGGTACACGGCGCCGAGGCCGGCGTCTTTCGGTAGTGACGTGCTCAAATCCGATGTCATGTGCACCAGAGATAGCACCTCAGACTTCAATCTGTCACAAAAATAGAAGTCTGATCTGTCACATACATCTTTTGCTTGACCTTCGACAGAAGTTCGGCCATGATTCTCATTTAGGGATAGGCGTTCGAAAATCCGGACGGCTCGCCATGGTCGAGCGCATCGTTTCATTCCCGACCTTGAGACTCAATCCATTCGCTCAAAGTCAGACTTTCACTACTCAACGTTGAGACAAGGCCCCTACCACTCCGAGGTGGGCGGCCCGAAAGGAATCATCATGAATGTTCAGCCCACAGCCAAAAGAGTCTTCTCCCGCCGCGGTTTCCTCGGATTGTCGGCAGCTGCCGCCTCAGCTCCGCTGCTGGTCGCTTGCGGCGGCGGGTCCGCCTCTCAAGGAGGAGGAGCCGCGGGTGGTTCCATCAAGTTCTGGGATATGCCGTGGGGCAGACCCGCCTACAACGACACGGCGAAGACCTTGGCCGAAGGCTTTTCCGGCGCGAACAACGCCAAGGCCAACTACCAGATCATCCAGTGGAACAACTTTTACCAAACCTTCTCATCGGCCGTTGCGTCCAAGACAGGCCCTGCTGTATCGACCGGTGGCGGTTTTCAGGCCTTCCAGTTCGAGCAGCAGGGGCAGATCGCTTACGCGGACAAGGTCATTGAGAAGCTGAAGGCCAATGGACAGTTCGACGATTTCCTCCCCGGCGTGGTCGAGCCCTTCAAAACCGCCAAAGGCTACGTCGCTGTGCCCTGGATGTTGGACGTCCGCCCGCTGTGGTACCGCAAGTCCCTGTTTGACAAGGCAGGCGTCGCGGTTCCGACCGACTGGGCATCTTTGCTTGAGGCCGGCAAGAAGATGAAGGGCATCGGAGCGACTGGTTTCGCGACGGGCGCTGGTTCCGGAAACAATATGGGCAACCACCTGATGATGTTGATGATGCTCAACAACGGTGGCGGCGTCTTCAACAAGGACGGCGAGTTGGACGTCATGAATGACCGTAACGTCGAAGCTGTCGAATTCATGTTTGAACTCGTTTCGAACGGTGTCATCGACCCTGCTGCTGTCAGCTACACCCAGGATAATCTCGACTCCCAATGGAAGGGAGGCAAAGCCGCCTTCGGTATGTATGCCTTGGGTGTTCCGGAGCGCGTGGGCGACACGTCCGGCGACCTTTTGGTTGCGAGCCCCATCGCCGGTCCGCATGGCGACAAGGCAGCCCTGGTCTTCCCGAACAACATCATGATGTACACCAACACGCCGTCGCAGGAAGCCTCCGAAGAGTTCGTGGTCTACTACCTGGGCAAGCTCAAGGAACTCTGGCAGAAGAAACTGATGAACGCACTGCCCGTGTTCAAGTCCATTACAGAGACACCCGAGTTTTCCAGTAATGCCAACAACGTCAAGATCGTCAACGAATACGTTCCTATCGCCAAGACGTTCGCTGCACAGGGCACAGCACTCAGTGCCGACCTGGCCGTCTTGGATGGCGGTCAGGCACTAAGCCAGTTCGCACAAACAGTCCTGACCGGCAAGTCCGATGCGAAATCTGCGCTGACAGCGTTCGAATCGGGCCTCAAGTCCGTGCTGAAGAAGTAGGCGACCAGCGCCATGTCCTCCACTACAGCACTGTCCGGCCTTGCCCGGGCCCGCAAGGGGCTGGCACCCGGCGGGTCCGGGGGTGGGTCCGGGAATCGCAAGAGCAAGCTCTCCGCGCAGGCCTCCCGGACGTTCTTCTGGCTCCTGCTGCCCTCGGTCATCCTGCTCGTTCTGATCCACGGCTACCCGCTCTTCCAGGCCGGCATCCAGGCCACCCACGACGGTAACCTGATCCAAACCGGTGACTTCGTCGGGATCGAGAACTTCCAGAGAGTGCTGGCCTCGCCGGCGTTTTGGAAGGCAGCACAGTTCACGCTGCTGTTCACCATTGTTGGTGTCTTCGGTTCCTGGGCCGTCGGCCTGGGGCTGGCGTTGCTGCTCCGTACCAGGATCCCGGCAGGGGGCACCTTCAAGGTCCTGCTGCTCCTCCCCTGGGTGGTGCCGATCGTGGTCTCGTCCACCGCGTGGAACTGGCTCGTCGCCACGCCGGACAGCCTCATCCCGTCCATGTTCCGGGGCTTGGGCCTGGGAACCCCTTTGTTCCTGGCAGACCCCACCCTGGCAGCGGTCATGGTCATCGTCTTCAAAGTCTGGGGGTCGTTCCCCTTCATGATGATGATGACCTCCGCAGCCCTCGCCTCGGTGGACTCCACGGTTTACGAAGCTGCCAACATGGACGGCGCGAACCGTTTCCAGCAATTCATGCAAATCACCCTGCCGCTGATCGCCCGGTCCACCTACATCAGCTGGATTCTGATGACGATTTTCTGCGTCAACGACTTCCCCACCATCTACCTGCTCACCGGTGGCGGACCTGTTGACGCCACCACGTCCCTGGTTGTCCTGGCCTACCGCACCGTATTCCAAGACTTCGCTACCGGCCCCGGCGTCGCCATCGCATTCCTCATGACCATCACACTGGTAGTCGTCTCGGTCATCCTGTACCGCCAAATCCGAAAGTCGAGCGTCGAATAATGAGCGGAGTACTCCACGCCCACCCCGAAACAGGCGCCGCCCTCGACGTCGCCACTACCGGCAAAGCGCGCCGCACGCTTTCCGAAGCCGGCATGCGCGGACGCTGGTGGCGGTTTGTCCTGATCCTGGTCATCACCGCGATCGTCCTGGTCCCCATCATCGTCACCATCATCCTGGCCCTCACGCCGGGTCCGAACAGCACCACCACCGGACTGACCCTGGAGAACATTACCGGCGTCTTCTCCAAAACCCTCGCCGGAGTGTGGCTGCAAAACAGCCTCGTCACCACACTCTCCACCGTCCTCGTCGCCGTGGCCGTCGCCGCACCCGCCGGCTACGTCCTCTCCCGCGGCCGCTCCAAAGCAGTCTCCGGCTACTCCCTGCTCCTGTTCGTCATGCAGTCCCTGCCCATCATCACCTCCGTAGTCCCGCTGTTCAGCCTCTTCGCAGGCATGGGCCTGGTCGACAACCTGATGGGCATCACCATCATCTACGTCGGATCCACCATGACCGTGGCCACCTGGATGATGGCCGCCTACTTCGACTCCATCCCCATCAGTCTCGAAGAAGCCTCCTGGATCGATGGCTGCTCCGTCTTCGGATCCTTTACCAAAGTCGTCCTCCGCAACTCCCTGCCCGGCATCCTCTCCACCGCGATCTTCGCCTTCCTCCTCGCTTGGAACGACTACCTCGTAGCCATCGTCTTCCTCCGCTCCAACGAGATCTTCACCCTGCCCATGGGCGTCCAATCCTTCTTCCAACAAAACCTCACAGACTGGACCTCCGTGATGGCCCTCGCCGTCGTCATGATGCTCCCGCCGATCATCGTCTTCGCCACCCTGAACAAATACTTCAGCGTCGGCGGCATCGGCGGATCCCTCGCCGGCCGCTAGCCGGCATTCGAAGTCCCAATCCATCAACACCAGGAAAAGCTGCGTTGGCATGCTCAGGCGTAGTAGCGCCACATTGTGCCAAGTCCTTGCCTGGGTCCATTAATGAAAGAAGATCGATGCCCTACTCAGTACAGTTGTTCTCCCTGCGAAACGCCCTCGAGGAGGACCTGCCCGGAACCATCAGAAAGGTCGCCGAGATCGGCTTCACGCAGGTTGAGCCGTACAACTTCGTGGCCATGGCCAAGGAACTCGGTGCCGCATTGAAGGAGAACGGCCTCACTGCTCCCTCCGGCCACGCACCTCTGCTGAGCCAGGACCAGGACGAAATCTTCGCCGCCGCCAAGGAACTGGGCATCACCACCGTCATTGATCCGTTCCTTCCCGCGGAGCACTGGCAGGATGCCGCAACCATCCAGGCCACCGCTGCCAAGCTCAACGCAGCGGCCAAGAAGGGCGCCGAATACGGCATCCGCGTCGGTTACCACAACCACGCCTGGGAGCTGGAGTCCACCATCGAGGGCAAGACCGCTTTGGAGTACTTCGAGGGATTGCTTGATCCGGAACTTGTCCTCGAGGTGGACACGTACTGGGTTGCCGTTGGCGGTCAGGACCCCGTTGAACTTCTGGCACGTATGGGTGACCGCGTGAAACTCATCCACATCAAGGACGGCCCGGCCAATACCGACACCAAGGCCCAGCAGCCGGCCGGCCAGGGAACCATTCCCGTGCTGGACGTCATCGCCGCGGCAAAGTCCCTGGAAGTCGGCGTCGTGGAGTTCGACGACTACTCCGGCGACATCTTCGACGGCATCAGCCAGAGCCTGGCCTTCCTCAACGCCGCGTCGGCAGGAGCGCGCGCATGAGCCCCGCCTTCTCCCCGTCGGAGCGCAAGGGCCCCGTCGGCGTCGCGGTCATCGGCGCCGGCAACATCAGCAAGCAGTACCTGGACAACCTCACCGTCTTCCCGGACCTGAAAGTCCTGGTCATCGCCGACCTCTTCGTCGAGGCCGCCGAGGCACGGGCCAAGGAATACGGGATCCTCGAATTCGGTACACCGGAGCTGGCCCTGAACCATCCCGACGTCGAAATCATCGTCAACCTGACCATCCCGGCGGCCCACGTCGAGGTTGCCACGGCCGCGGTCCATGCGGGCAAGCACGTCTGGACCGAGAAGCCGTTCTCCCTCGACCGAGAATCCGGACTGGGTCTGCTGAAGGCAGCGGACGCCGCCGGTATCCGCCTCGGCACCGCCCCGGACACCTTCCTGGGTGCCGGTTTACAGACCGCTCAAAGGGTCATTGAACGCGGCGACATCGGCACCCCGCTGACCGGCATGACCACGTTCCAAACGCACGGACCCGAATCATGGCACCCGAACCCCGCCTTCCTGTTCCAGCACGGCGCCGGTCCCCTGTTCGACATGGGTCCGTACTACCTCACCGCCCTGGTCCAGACCTTCGGATCGATCCGCAAGGTGGCCGCCGTGGGCTCCTCCACCAAAGCGACCCGGGTCATTGGTTCCGGACCCAAGGCCGGCGAGGAATTCGCCGTCGAGGTCCCCACGCATGTGTCCGCGATGGCGCAGTTCGAGGGCGGCCAGTCCAGCCACAGCATCTTCAGTTTCGAGTCCCCTCGCGAACGTCAAGGTTTTGTGGAGATCACCGGCTCGGAGGCTACGCTTTCGCTTCCGGATCCAAACCATTTCGACGGCGACCTGAAGCTCTGGCGTCCGGGCGTGGAAGAACCCGAAATCATCCCTGCCACCGGACCAGCCAACGGCCGCGGCCTAGGTGTCCTGGACATGGCCCGCGCCCTCCGCGCCGGCACCGCCCACCGCGCCACCGGCGATCTCGGCTACCACGTGCTGGACAGCATGGTCTCGATCGCGGAATCCGTGGAATCGGGCTCGTTCGTGGACGTCACCAGCAACGCACCCGCTCCGTCGGCAGTCCCTGAGGACTGGGCACCGGAAACAGCAACGCTCTAGCAGCTCGCAAGGCAGATAGAAAGAGAACAAGAACATGACCACCCCCGCCCACCCGTCTGACCACATGCTTTCCCGCGAGGGTAAGCACCCGTTGGGGGTTGCCGCCATCGGCTACGCCTTCATGGGGAAGGCCCACTCGAATGCGTGGCGGAACGTGGCCAGTTTCTTCGACGTCCCGGCTTTCGAGCAGAAAGTGCTCGTGGGCCGGGACGCCGGTGCCGTCGCGGAGGCCGCAGCCAAGTACGGCTGGGCCGAGTCCGCCACGGATTGGCGTTCTGTGATTGAACGGGACGACATCCACATCATCGATATCTGCGCGCCGGGCTGGATGCACGCCGAAGTCGCGATCGCCGCACTCGAAGCGGGCAAGCACGTCCTCGTGGAAAAGCCGCTCGCCAACACCCTGGGTGAGGCCGAGTTGATGACCGCAGCCGCCGCGAAAGCACGAGCCCAAGGCGTGCAGTCCATGATCGGCTTCAACTACCGCCGTGTTCCCGCCCTCGCCCTGGCACGCGAACTCATCGCCGAAGGGCGCCTCGGCACCATCCGCCATATCCGGGCTGCCTACCTGCAGGACTGGCTCAGCGACGCCGAGTCCCCCATGACCTGGCGGCTCCGCAAGGAAACCGCCGGCTCCGGCGCCCTGGGCGACATCGCCTCCCACGCCATCGACCAGATCCAATACCTCACAGGTGAATCTGCCATCGAAGTGACCGGTACTTTGCGGACGTTCGTCACCGAACGGCCGAGCCCCAACGGCCCGGAAGCGGTGACAGTGGACGACGCAGCTTGGGCGACCGTCGGCCTCACGGGCGACATCACCGCCTCAGTGGAAGCCTCCAGACTAGCCTCAGGACAGAAGAACAGCCTCCGCATCGAGGTTTATGGCTCTTCCGGATCGCTGACATTCGATCTGGAAAACCTCAATGAACTGATGTTCCTGGACGCCACGGCACCTATCCGCGAGCAGGGCTTCCGGCGGATCCTGGTCAACGAACCCGAACACCCCTATCTCGAAGCCTGGTGGCCGCAAGGCCACATCATCGGCTGGGAACACACCTTCACGCACCAAATCCGCGACTTCCTCCTCGCGATCCGCGACGGAAGCCAGCCGTCGCCGTCGTTCGACGACGGACTACAAACACAGCGTGTGCTGTCGGCCATCGAAGAATCGGCTGCTAATAAGAGCACCCTCACGCCGGTCGCATAGTGAACCAAACATCGAAAGTAGGAGCCTGACATGCCCCGCCCGTACACCCTGTTCACCGGCCAGTGGGCCGACCTCCCGTTCGAGGAAGTCGCGCGCCTGGCCTCCGGCTGGGGATACGACGGCCTCGAGATCGCCGTCTCCGGGGACCACCTGGACGCCTGGCGCTGGGACGAACCCGGCTACATCGACTCCAAACTCGAAATCCTGGACAAGTACAACCTCAAGGTCTGGGCCATCTCCAACCACCTCAAGGGCCAGGCCGTCTGCGATGACCCCATCGACTTCCGCCACGAAGCCATCGTCGGCGCCAGGGTCTGGGGCGACGGCGACCCCGAAGGCGTCCGCCAACGCGCCGCCGAGGAAATGAAGCACACCGCCCGGCTCGCCAAGGCACTCGGCGTGGACACCGTGGTCGGGTTCACCGGCTCCTCCATCTGGCAATACGTGGCCATGTTCCCGCCAGTCCCCGAAAAGGTCATCGATGCCGGCTACCAGGACTTCGCCGACCGCTGGAACCCCATCCTGGACGTCTTCGACGAATGCGGCGTCCGCTTCGCCCACGAAGTCCACCCCTCCGAAATCGCCTACGACTACTGGACCACCGTCCGCACCCTCGAAGCCATCGGCCACCGCGAAGCCTTCGGGCTGAACTGGGACCCCTCCCACTTCATGTGGCAAGGCATCGACCCCGTCTCCTTCATCTGGGACTTCAAAGACCGGATCTACCACGTGGACTGCAAAGACACCAAGATCCGCCAAACCGGCCGAAACACCGTCCTCGGCTCCCACCTGCCCTGGGGCGACCCCCGCCGCGGCTGGGACTTCGTCTCCGCCGGACGCGGCGACGTCCCCTGGGAAGCCTCCTTCCGCGCCCTCACCGCGATCGGCTACAACGGCCCCATCTCCATCGAATGGGAAGACGCCGGCATGGACCGACTCCACGGCGCCCCCGAAGCCCTCGCCGCGCTGAAAAAGTTCGACTTCCCCGCCTCCCAAACGTCCTTCGACGCCGCCTTCAGCAGCTAGAGGTATAAGCATGGCAACTGACTTCGAAATAGCCTTCACAGCCACTCCTCGCGCAGGAATGGAGCGAAAACTGGATGCTGCCCATGAAGAAGCGACGAAACAGGCGCTTCGCTTAGGGAAGCAGGGCATCATTACCCGCCATAGTGACTACGACTTCACGGTAGCCCTCACGGAGAGCGTGCCGTTCGGTACCACCCGTGAGCGCTACGCGCAAGAGACAGGAACCCTTCATGATGCCTAAAGAAGTCGGCTATAAGAGCCTGTTCAATGGCGAGAACCTAACTGGCTGGCGATCGGTCCCCCGGGTCTATGGAACGTCATACCCTGGCGGTCCGAAGGTTCTCGAACTATTTGACAGCCGTGGGATTGCCAGGCCAGTTGAGCCGGAGAAGCACCCCGCGCATTGGTTCGTTGAAGACGGCGTGCTGATTGGTGAACAAGAATTCCCTGGCAGTGGCTATGGTGGCTACCTGGTGAGCGAGCAGGCCTTCGGTGACTTCGAACTGGTGCTGGAGATGCGGCATGACTGGCCCGCGGACACCGGCGTGATGGTCCGCAGGCAACGCGACAGCTGGGAAGGCTTCCAGGTCTTGGTGGACCACCGCCCCTCCGGCGGCATCGGGGGCTTCTTCGGCAACGGCCTGGCAAGTTTCTCGGCCGTTCCGTTCGCCGTCGACGTTGCGACTGACGCCGAGGGCCGCCCTAGCGGCCTCATTCCTGATAACCCGGCAACTTCAGTGGAGCCTGTTACGGAAGAAAAGCGTGCCCGACTCAACTACGCGGCCGACGTCGAGGATTTCCTCAATGCCTGGCGCTGGAACGACTGGAACGAACTGCGGATCCGCTGCGTCGGAGCCCTGCCGGTCATCACTACGTGGGTCAATGGCCTAAAGATCGCCGAACTGGAGACCGCCACGCTTGACTCGCCCGACTATGACCCCCAAGCCGTCCTCGCCGTCCTCGGCGACCGTGGGCATATAGCCCTGGAAGTCCACGACAACGACTCTATGTTCGGCGAAGCACGCTGGGGCCGAGGCGCGCAGTGCCGCTGGCGGAACGTGCGCATCAAGGAACTAGCCGGAGCATCGGTGATGAGCACCAAACCGAATTCGAACGAGTAGGACAACGCATGACCGACGCAAAGCCCGAAGTCGTCATCAAGCCTCGTGAACTGCGACAAGGCCAACGGTGCGAAGTTTGGGTCGCCTCCCCCGATTCCGCCGAGCCGCGGCTGGTCTTCGAAAGTGCCGACACCCTGCTGGAGGCTCCCAATTGGACCCTTGACGGCAAGTCGCTGATCCTGAACGGAGCTGGGAACCTCTGGAACCTTGATGTTCATTCCGGGGTCCTCCAGCAGATACCTGTTGTCGGCATCCCCGACCTGAACAACGATCATGTTCTGGCACCGGACGGGACAAGCATCTATCTGTCCGCGAATGACGGGCACATCTACTTCGTACCGCTTGCGGGCGGCATGGCACGGCGGGTAACCGCCGAGGACGGAGCCTTTCATTTCCTCCACGGTGTCAGCCCGGACGGCGAGGAGTTGGCGTACGTCGCCATAGACGCGACTGACTTCAAGCTGCCAGGCCGGCTCATGAGGGTGTCGTCCGACGGCGGTGCTGCCGCAGGGATTGACGTCGGACCAGGCCACTGCGACGGGCCAGAGTACTCTCCTGATGGGAAGTGGCTGTACCTGAACACTGAATCGTTCTCAAACGCTCCCGGACATGCCCAGCTTGCCCGTATCCGTCTTGACGGAACAGACTTCGAGCAAGTGCTCGATAGCGACACCGTGGACTGGTTCCCGCATGTCTCCCCCGACGGGCTCTACGCGAGCTACCTTCGGTTCCCCACCGGAACCGAAGGCCACCCGGCGGACCTGCCGGTCGCCGTCGTACTCGTTTCAACGGACGACTGGCAAACTCCGTTGCACACCTGGTCCGTGTTTGGCGGCCAAGGGACGATCAACGTAAACAGTTGGTCACCGGATTCCACGTGTTTGGCCTTCGTGGCCTATCCACTCGACAACATTTCTACCGACGACTGAAGGAGAACCATGCCCACACTTCTACGCGCACCCTCCGATGGGGAATACTTGGCACCGGACTTATCGCCGGGATACAGACGAAAGATCTCATCGAGAACGGCTTCACAGTTCAGGCTGTAGGCTCCCGCAATCTGGCATCGAGTAAAACCTTCAGTGCTGAGCACGGCATTGCAACCGCGCATGGCAGTTACGAGTCGCTGGTGGCCGATCCCGAGGTGGATATCGTCTACGTCGCCACTCCTCATGTCTTCCACAACGCCAACGCCATGCTTGCCCTCAAAGCGGGCAAGCACGTCCTTGTCGAGAAACCGTTCACGGTCAACGCCAACGAAGCTTGGGCACTCGCCAACTTGGCTGAGAGCAAGGGACTGGTGGTTCTCGAGGCAATGTGGACGCGCTTTCTTCCTCACATGGTCCGGCTCCGTGAGTTGATTCAATCCGGTGACAAAGGCGAGGTGCGGAAGGTGACTGCGGATCACAACCAGTCCTTGCCTACGGACCCTTCACATCGGCTCAACGACCATGCCCTCGGCGGCGGTGCGCTATTGGACCTGGGGATCTACCCGTATCCTGCGCTGTTGATCTCCTCGGCACCCCTTCGGAGATCCGCGCCGACGCAGCCATGACGCCCACCGGAGTCGACCGACAAACCTCCGTCATTTTCTCCTACAACGGCGGCCAACAGGCGATCTTGGACTGCTCACTGGATTGCGCGGGGCCGAACCGCGCCGCAATGCTGGGCACCAAGGGATGGGTCGCCATCGACTCGGTTTGGTACGGCGCAACTACCTTTACAAGGTACGACTCCTCGGGGAATGTCGTAGAACGCTTTGATGAGCCGGTGAAAAGCCGCGGGATGCAGTTTCAAGCTGCCGAATTGGAACGCCTGGTTCTCGATGAGGTGACGGCCGGCACCATACTTCCGCCGTTCGAAAGCGTCGCAGTCATGATGGTCATGGACGACATACGCCGCCAAACAGGCCTCGTGTACGACGCAGATCACCGGGTCTCAATTTCCACCGCTTGAAAGCCTGCTCACCAAACACCGTTCTTTAGCGGTCCCGCCGTACAGGAGCGCCCAGGCGGGAGCAGTGTATTGGACCGCTCCACGAGTTTGGATCATGGCCGCAGCATATATCGGACGGAACGTAACAATCGGCTTAGCGGATTACGAGTATCCACATGATTGATAGCATCCATCAAGTGGATTTTCACAATCCGCTTGGATGAACCTCTCTTGCGACAAAAACTACACCCGAAAGCGCTTGTGCTTGCAAGAGAGCTGGGTTACAGTTTGGATCGTAATGGCGTACAGTGGTTCATAATTCCGAACGAATTCAGTTCGTAACGGGAGACTCGACTAACGACACGTCCCTTTCTGTTTTTTCGACAAGGAGGCTCGCGATGGCGCGAAGCTATTCTCGGGGTATCACAGCATTTATCGTCGGGGTCACCCTGTCCTCGATGGTGCTCACCGGCTGCGACTCAAGCAGTCCCGGCGCATCTGCGGGAGGTACGCAAGCCGCATCCTCTCCTGAGCTCGAAGCCGTATTCAAAGGCAACGAAGGAACTCCACCCGTCACTTCACCGCCGCCGGCAAAGGGCAAAAGCGTTTGGTGGATTTCTTGTGGTCAGCAAACCCAATCGTGTGCCTCATACGCTGCCGCCGGCGAGGCTGCCGCCAAGGCTCTTGGGTGGGACTTCCATCTCGCCGACGGCAACCTGAACCAGGCAAACGGCTATGCGACTGCCATGCGCACAGCCTTGGCCGCCCGCCCGGACGCCATTATTCAAGACGCTTTCTCCTGCACAACTGTTCAACCTGAACTGCAGCAGGCGAAGGAACTCGGGGTACCCGTGCTCGGATTGGAGACTTTGGACTGTTCGGATGCCGGAACCGGACCCTCGCTGTTCTCGATTCCGATGATCTACAGCGAGACCTATCCCGATAACAAAGCCTGGTGGACTGGCTGGGGCGCATGGTCTGCGAAGTTCCTAGCGGCTGATTCCGGTGGCACCGCCAAGGTAATCACATCGATGGGGCAAGGAGACCCACAGTTTGACTTGCTGAACGGTGGTTTCAAGAGCGAGCTTGCGAAGTGCTCCGGATGCTCCATTGCCACTGACGCCTCATGGACAGTCACAGATCTGGCACCCAACGGCCCTTGGGTCACGGCACTGCGGAATGCCCTCATTAAATACCCGGATGCCAACTACGTCTGGTGGCCTTTCGACACGAACGGCGTTGACGCCGGCGGTGCGAAGGCCGTCTTGCAGGGCGGCAGCAAACCCAAGGTCGTCTCTGGCATCGGTACGGCCCCCGCACTTGACTTGGTCCGATCCGGGCAGATGCACGCTGAAGGTGTTGCGCGTTCATCTGAGTGGCTCTCCTGGGCCGCCATGGACCAAGTGAACCGACACTTCAACAAGCAGCCGTCAGTCCCGCAAGGCGTCGGGTTCATTTCCATCGATAAGAACCACAACATGCCTGAGCAATCAGGCGAGGGATACAAAACAGCCGTTCCATTCGAACAGCTCTACAAGAAGGCCTGGGGAGTCGGCTAACAGTGGTCAGGCTTAGCAACAATCGGTCGAACCCCGGATGGGGCGGCGCAGCCAGCGCCGGCCCGTCCGGTGCCGACGAAGTGATTGGAACAAACGAAGTGACTGAACCCCTTGCAGTACGCGTCCAGGAAACTCAAACGGCGTCTACCGAAGTTCCCCACGCATTGGTTATCAAGGGGCTTTCAAAAGTATTTCCCGGGACTCAGGCGCTAAAGGACATCGATCTTGACGTCCGTTACGGTGAGGTACACGCTTTGTGCGGAGGAAATGGCTGCGGAAAGTCCACGCTGATCAAGATCCTCTCTGGGTTTGGCCCAGCCGACGCCGGGACCGTAAAAATCGGTGGCCACGAGCTCGAAGCCTCTGACCTTGACGCGAAAACTTCGTACGAGCTTGGTTTCCGGGTTGTTCATCAAGATCCGCCACTGTACCCGGATCTGAGCGTCGCCGAAAACATTGCCCTGGGTGCCCGCTACCCGACCACTCCAACCGGACGGGTCTCGTGGCGCAAGGTCAAGCAAAGGGCTGAGGAACTGATACAGCGCTATAGCATCCAGACAACTGCGGAGACACTCGTCCGTGATCTCCCAGTGTCGGTCCGGACGCAAGTTGCCATAGCGACGGCTCTGCAGGACGTCGATTCCAAGCCCTGCGTAGTAGCGCTCGACGAGCCAACCGCCGCGCTGCCCGCCGCCGAAGTCCAGGTGCTTCTCGCAGCCATGCGCAGCCTTGCGGCATTCGGTCACGCAATCCTATTCGTCAGCCACCGTTTGGACGAGGTTCTCGCGGTAACTGATCGGGTTACAGTCATGCGCGATGGACGCGTTTATAGGGACCACCGCACCAGTAGCCTGACCGAAGCCGAACTCATTGAGTCGATCGTGGGACGGACTGCAGCGGAACTTAAACCGCACCGCTCGGAAGCCGCAGCATCCGGCGACCCCATTTTGACCGTTACGAACTTGGGAGCAGGTCCGGTTCGGCAAGTGACGTTTGAGGTCCGTCCGGGAGAAGTCCTTGGAGTGGCAGGGCTGCTCGGCTCTGGTCGCACGGAACTACTGCGGGCAATATATGGCGGCCTGAAGAAGGATGAAGGTGAGATCAAGTTGAAAGGCAGCGTGGCCAAATTCAACAGCATGGATCAAGCCATCCGGGCCGGAGTGGTCATGATTCCTGAAGATCGACCCCGCGCAGGGGCATTCCTGGATATGACGGTCGATGAAAACATGGATGTCTCTGTATTGGGCCGATACTGGAAGGGCCTCGGATTCCGGCGCGAGTCAATGCGCCGAGATGCCGAAGTCCTGCGCACGAGATTTGGCGTGAAGGCGGCTTCGGGATCAGCTCCCATGAGGACACTGTCCGGGGGCAACCAGCAGAAGGCCATTCTGGCTCGATGGTTGCGCCGTGAGGAGACCTCTATTCTTTTGCTGGATGAGCCCACGCAGGGTGTGGACGTGGGGGCACGCTCTGATATCTACGCTCTCGTCCGTCAGGTGACAGCAAACGGAGCCGCCGCGATTGTAGTCACCTCTGACTTTGAGGAACTTGCCCAGTTTGTCGACAGGGCCGTGATTCTGCGAAACGGACGGCTAATCGCCTCCGTCCCCGGTGATGAGCTAACAGCCCACCGCCTAAACGAACTCGTCCACATGAAAAGTGGGGATAACAATGACTAGTACATCCGAGCGCGCAACTGAGCGAACCATCGCAGTCAACCGCAACGTTAGAAGCTACCTGGAGAAGGCAGGGTTACCAGGCTTCCTGGTACTACTTATCTCTCTATTCGCACTGATGCCCAGCACGGGGGAGCATTTCCGCTCCCTGCCAAATATCCAAAACGTGCTTGGCTACCAGTCAGTGACGGGGTTGATAGCTCTTGCCATGGTGATACCGTTGGTCGCCGGCTACTTCGACCTCTCCGTCGCGGCCGTCGCCGGGCTGTCCAATGTGGCAGTCGCCAGCCTCGTTTCCCAGCATGGTCAACCCGTTTTTGTAGGCATCATTGCTGGAGTTCTGGTTGGCTTGCTGGCGGGTGCCATAAATGCAGTCCTCGTCGCGGGGGCGAATTTGGATCCGTTCATTGCGACGCTGGGAACATATATATTCTGGTCCGGAGCCTTGGCCCTCTATACCGGCGGGCAAACCATCTCCAGTAACATCCCGCTGGACTTTTCGCTATGGACCACACAGAGACTGCTGGGTATTCCCCTTCCTTTCTGGCTCCTCCTCGTGGTTGCTGTTGCCGTCTGGTACTTCCTGAACCAAGTGCCGTTTGGCAGGAAACTGGCAGCAATAGGCAGCAACGAGCTCGCTGCGCAACTTGCTGGTATACGTACCCGCCGGGCCGTGGCCTTGACCTATATCCTGGCCGGAGCCCTGGCCGGCGTGGCCGGTGCACTCTTGACATCCACCAATGGCGGCGGCGACGCCACCAGCGCCATCTCCTACCTGTTCCCGGCCCTTGCAGCCGTCTTTCTCGGCAGGACTGCCATTCGCCCGGGACACTACAACGTGTGGGGAACGATGTTCGGATTGTTCCTCGTAGCGGTCGCCGTCAACGGATTTACCCTCCTGGGCGTTGCGAGCAGCGTGACACAAATGTTCAACGGCGCGGCCCTCATCGTCAGTGTGGCCGTGGCCACCCTCAGTGTGAAGGCCCGCGAAAGAAAGGCAAGAGAGATGCAATATCAAAGTTTGAGGGCATCGGCATGAGCGCGGATATATCGGGCGCATCTGAAACAGCTGACAATCCCATACCCGTCGTATCACTCCCCCGGCGGGTGGTGACAGGAGAACGTGCCGACGGACGGTCCATTATCAGTTCCGATGAGATTGTCACCGACTGGACACATCGGCCCACGGGGCTTTCTGTCACGGAGATTTGGAGGGCTGACGCCCTCCCAGTCAAAGCCAGCGCCGACACCTCAGGTCAGCCAGGGGTGATTGCTGCCCCCGCCGCCTCCGGGTTGGCCGTCCGTTTTGCGGTTTTCCCGCCAGACCAGCAAATCAATGCGGAGGGCATGGCCGAATACGAAGCATCAATGAAAGACCTCTACGGCGACCAAGGAACCAAGCATCCGGGCAATGAGATAGAGGGAATGCACCGCACAGATACCGTCGACATCCTCACAGTCGTTGAAGGTGAGATCTGGGCACTCATGGATGAAGGGGAAACATTGCTCCGGAAAGGCGACTGCATGGTGCAACGGGCCACGCGGCATGCGTGGAGAAACCGATCCGACCGTCCGTGCACGTTGGTCGTCGTCGTTCTGCCCGCATCGCTCGCGCCAACAACATAAGCGGTCCCGTCCGGCCCTTGAAGCGGACCTTCCTTCGTTGCATGGAAGCTCCAAGCAGTAGAAACAACGAAGTTTTATTGAAAGGACGTAATCATGTCGCGCTTGGACAAAGTTGTCGACTACGCAGTAGAACGCGATGTAGCACCATTCGTCGTTGCAATGGTCGCTGGCCGCGACGGCATAAAGTGGGAGCACAGCGCCGGTCGCGCTAACACCACCCATCTAGCCAGCCCAGATACTATCTTCGGCCTATTTTCCATGACGAAGGCTATCGGCAGCCTGATGGCAATCATGGCGGTGGACCGGGGATTGATCACCATGGACACACCCGTTGGTGATGTGCTTCCTGATTTTGACCGACTCCAGGTTTTGGAAGCAATGACACCGGAAGGACCCCGGTACAGGAAACCGAAAATCCGGGCGACTCTTCGGCACTTACTGACACATACCAGCGGGATGGGCTATGAGGCCTTCTACCCGTTGATGGCTGAATACGCACGGGTGACCGGCGCCCCATCGGACGTGACTGGAACCTTGGAGTCACTGAATTATCCGCTGCTGTTTGAACCTGGTGAAGGTTTTGCTTACGGCGTATCAACTGATTGGGTGGGTGCTCTCGTTTCGAAGCTCGATGGGCGACGTATCGAACAGTTCGTGCAGGAAGAGATCCTGGATCCGCTGGGTATGACGAGCACCTTCTTCGAGCGGACGCAAACTGGAGATCGCCTTGCAAACCTCGTCCTCAAACGTGAGGACGGAAGCTTTGAAGCCCACGAAGCGTTTCCAGCGCCGAATCCCGAAATTTACCATATGGGAAACGCCCTGTACGGCAGCGCGCGCGACTATATGTCTTTCCTTCAGCTTGTTCTGAACCGCGGTGTGCACAACGGCGAACGTCTTGTAGGCGAAGCCGCCGTGCAGCTGATGTTCGACAACCAACTGGGTGCGGTGACGCTTCCAACGCCCGTCCTCAAGTCGTATATTCCGAACATCTCTTACGACGTCGAACCGTGCCCTGGCCTACGAAAGACTCACACTGCTGCATTCTTCCGCACCGAAGACGCAATCCCGGGTATGCGCGCTGCAGGTTCGCTGACATGGGCTGGGGTGTTGAACACCCACTACTGGATTGATCCGGATCGTGACATAGCCGTCCTCTTCATGACGCAGATGATGCCTTTTTGCGATCCCGATTTCATGACGTGCTTCCAAGACTTCGAGAGAGCGGTATGTGACGAATTTCCTGCGCAGTCCCAAGAGTTTCAATCAGCCCATCACTCAGCAGGTTGATCACGGCCAGCCAAYACGGTGACGTCGTATAYAAAGTAGAAGGAGTTAACGAATGAACGGGCTTCATGGGAAGACCATTGTGGTTACAGGAGCAGCCAGCGGAATCGGTGCCGCAACGGCGAAAAGGCTGCATGCTGAGGGAGCGTTCATCGTTGCGACAGACCTCAGCGGCGATGCAGTCAAAGCGGCTCTTGCCGATCTTGAACCGCAGGAGCGAGTCCTGGCTGTGGGCGCGGACATTACGGACTTCGATCAAGCCGTTGCGGTGATCGAGAGCGCCAGAACCACTTTTGGTTCGTTGTATGGACTTGTCAACAGCGCTGGTATCAGGGGCGTCGGAAGTGTCTTGGACACCACGCCCGAAGAGTTGGATCGCGTTCTCTCAGTCAACCTTGCAGGAACTGTCTACGCGTGCAGGGCATTTGCGACTGCGTTGACTACGGATGGCAATGAGGGGGCTATCGTCAACGTGAGTTCGTCTGCAGGCATTCGGGGAAACCCCAACCGGTTGCCGTACGCGGCATCGAAGTTCGCTGTTGTCGGTGCTACGCAAACCATGGCGTTGGAGCTCGCGGCTTCTGGAGTGAGAGTAAACGCCGTCGCACCTGGCATGATTCGAACACCCATGACGGCTCCCATGTTCAAGGACCCGGCGAATGTCGAACGGATCAGGGCTGCTCACCCCCTCGGCCGTCCAGGCGAGCCGGAAGAAGTCGCTGCGGCCATTGCTTTCCTCTTGTCAGCCGACGCAAGTTTCATCACCGGAGCAATACTTCCTGTGGACGGAGGCCACACAGCGGGTGTGCCCTCGTTCGGCGGACGCCAGTAGTCAGAGGGGATAGACAAACTTCAGGCCGCCTCTTCGTGACCGGGACAGCCGGCCCGCATAGTCTCACTCGGGAATATGCGGGCCGCACCTGTATGTAGAAATAGTCAAACCATGGAGTATTCCTGCTGACGGTTCAACAGTCAGTAAACAAGCACCAATCAAGTCCAGGGCGTGCCGCTTAGCCACGAGAATCTCGGTGGCTGCTTCTCAAGGAACGCCTGTATACCAATTTCGGACTCACCACTGACGGCGGTCTCGCGTTCCCAGCGAGCGTGCAACTCAGGAATTTCTTGGTCACCCGCAGAGATTCCGTCGACAATCTGCTTCATTGCGTGAATCGACAACTGCGATCGCGACGCCAGACGCCGTGACAGTCCTTCAGTTTCGGACAGGAATCGTGAATGCGGCACGACATGCGTCACGAGTCCCAGGTGTTTGGCCTCTGGAGCGGGTACCAGATCCCCGCTGAATAGGAGGTACTTAGCCACAGCCGGGCCGACCAGCTTCACAAGCCTGTTAATCCCCGACAACGGGTAAATGATGCCGATCTTTGCAGGCGTGATGCCCAGTTGGGCTCTATCGGTGGCGATCCGTATGTCGCAGGCTGCCGCTATCTGCCACCCTCCGCCAACACAATAGCCGTCGATGGCGGCAACGGTTGGCTTGGGAAACCGCGCGACGGCGTCCTCCCCTGCAGTAGCATGTCCTCCTGCATCTGATCCTGCTTGAGGATCGTTCAAGATGTCGTGAAGATCCGTGATATCGGCTCCAGCCGAAAAATGCTCTCCAGCTCCTCTAAGCACCACTACCTTGACTGAAGCGTCGTCAGCCAAGTCTGTCAGCAGCGGGCCGAACTGCGACCACATGTGTTTGGATAGCGCATTGCGGCGTCGTTCGTGGTCAAGCACGACAGTCGCTACAGGACCTTCACGCTCAACCCTTAAAAATCCAGACATGGATGTCTCCTTAGTTGTCACTCTTAACACCACCCAAAAAGAGGCAGCGGATGGCGACTTACGTCGCCATCCGCTGCGTCCGCGGCTCACTTAGTTGAACCGCTTCCCGTGACGGCCCTCGGCCGTCGAGGTGCTTGTTGCGAGACAGTGCGTGCCGACTCCGGGAAATGTGTGCAGGCTCAGCGCGAGCCAGGAATCTGAAAATTGAAGACTCCCGCATCGAATTTGTTGTAGGCCTCGTAATCCACCAGATCGTAGAGCCGTGCCCTGGTCAGCATCTGCGGAACCCGTACTTCCTGGGTGCCGAGGCTCTTCAACGTATCGAGGACCTGTTCTGCGGCACCCATGGCGCTGCGCAGCAGCGTGACCGGGTAGATGACCATGTTCACCCCGACCCCTTGGAGCTGGTCCACTGTGAAGAGGTCGCTTTTGCCGAATTCGGTCATGTTGGCCAGGATGGGCACGTCGACGGCGTCGCGGATGGCCTGGAACTCGCCAAGGTCCTTCATGGCCTCGGGGAAGATCGCGTCCGCGCCGGCCTCCACCAGGGCTTTGGCGCGATCTTTGGCGGCCTGAAGTCCGTCGGTCGCGCGGATGTCGGTGCGGGCCATGATGAGGAAGTTCGGATCGCGGCGGGCGTCGGCGGCGGCGCGGATCCGTTTGGTGGCGGTGTCCAGGTCCACGACGTTTTTGCCGTCGAGGTGGCCGCAGCGCTTGGGGTTGAACTGGTCCTCGATATGAAGGCCGGCAAGGCCCGCGTTCTCGAGTTCCTGCACGGTGCGGGCCACATTCATGGGTTCGCCGAAGCCGGTGTCGGCGTCAACGATCGAGGGCAGGTCCGTCATCCGGGCGATCTGGCCGGCGCGGGTGGCCACCTCGGTGAGTGTGGTCAGGCCGATGTCCGGCAGGCCGAGGTCGTTGGCCAGGACGGCGCCGGAGATGTAGACGCCGGCGAAACCCTTCTCCTCGATCAGCCGTGCCGAGAGCGGGTTGAAGGCGCCGGGGAACTGCTGGATGGTTCCGGAGGCGAGCAGTTCGCGGAACCGGATCCGCTTCTGTTCGGGTGTGGTCCTCGAATACAGCATCAGAAGAGTCCTTTCGGCGCGGCCGCGAGGTCGATGACGCCGGGGGCGGCACTAATGTTCAGCTGGTCCAGCTCACCGGCGGCGAGTTCGGGGAGGCGTTCGACGGCGGCGAGGAACCTTTCGATCTCGGCTTCCTCCACGAGCCCGGCGGCGAGTGCGCGGAACTTGTTGACGTACTGTTCCCGGGCGAAGGGGCGGGCGCCGAGGGGGTGGGCGTCGGCGACGGCGATCTGGTCGGTGATGACGGTGCCGTCCTTGAGCGTGATTTCGACGGAGCCGCCGAAGGCTTTTTCGGCGATGTCCAGGGAGTGGTAGCGGCGGGTCCATTCGGGATCTTCCACGGTGGTGACCTTGTGCCACAGTTCCACGGTGTCCGGGCGGGCGGCGCGTTCCGGGGCGTAGGAGTCCACGTGGTGCCAGGCGCCGTCCTGGAGTGCCACCGTGAAGATGTACGGGATGGAGTGGTCCAGGGTCTCGCGGCTGGCGTTGGGGGAGTATTTCTGGGGGTCGTTGGCGCCGGAGCCGATCACGTAGTGCGTGTGGTGGCTGGTCTTGATCAGCACGGATTCGACGTTGGCCGGGTCCGTGACCTCCGGGTGTTCGCCGTTCAGCTTGCGGGCCAGGTCGATCCACGCCTGGGCCTGGTACTCGGCCGAGTGTTCCTTGGTGTACGTGTCCAGGATGGCGCGCTTGGCCTCGCCGTCCTCGGGCAGCGGCACGGTGTAGTTGGCGTCGGGGCCATCGAGCATCCAGGCGATCACGCCGTCTTCGCCTTCGTAGATCGGCACGGGGGAGGTCTGGCCGCGCATGGCGCGGTCGGCGGACTCGACGGCCATCTTGCCGGCGAAGGCGGGGGCGTGGGCCTTCCAGGTGGAGATCTCGCCCTTGCGTGACTGCCTGGTGGCGGTGGTGGTGTGCAGTGCCTGGCCGACGGACTGGAAGATGGTTTCGACGTCGAGGCCCAGCAGGGTGCCGATGCCGGCGGCGGCGGAGGGGCCGAGGTGGGCCACGTGGTCGATCTTGTGCTCGTGCAGGCAAATGGCTTTGACCAGGTTCACCTGAATCTCGTAGCCGGTGGCGATGCCGCGGATCAGGTCCTTGCCGGTGGAGCCGATGTGCTGGCCGACGGCGAGGATCGGCGGGATGTTGTCGCCCGGGTGGGAGTAGTCCGCGGCCAGGAAGGTGTCGTGGTAGTCGAGTTCGCGGACGGCTACGCCGTTGGCCCAGGCCGCCCACTCGGGGGAGACACGTTCCTCGATGCCGAAGACCTTCGAGCCCTTGCCGCCGGTGCTGGGACCGTGCGTGAGGGCCTGGGCCCGGGCCGCGACGATGGGAGCCCGGTTCAAGGAGGCGATCGCCACTGAGGCGTTATCGATGATCCGGTTGATCACCATGTCGGTAACCTCCGGTGTGACCTCGACGGCGTCGGCGGCGACCACGGCGATCTTATGCGCCAGCTGCTCCTCGCGCGGGAGGTTCTCTTCGCTCTTATAGACTCGTACCTTGTGCTGCTCAACCATGAGTGGCCTTTCTATGTCCGGAATTATGCTGTTTTGACTTGATGTGCTTCAGGCTGTTGCTCAGATGGATCGAGGTCGCTGCCGCAGCGAGCGCTACATCGCCGTGAGCGATCGCGCCAGCAATAGCGACGTGCTCCGCGGCTGACTGTCGGAGCCGTGGTGCATCTTCCTCCAAGAGCCGACGCAGCCGTGCCAGGTGGGTGCGCAATCCCTTGAGCGCTCGCGCCAGGAACGGGCTACAGGCCGCTGCATCGATGGCTACATTCAATTCGGTGGCAAGGGTGTAGTACAGCCGGCGTTGCACAACTTCGTCGCCCAGGAGTGATTGCGCGGCTGCGAAGCGTTCCTTTAGTGTCACGAAGCTGTTCCTTTCGCCGCGTTGAGCCGCCAAGGCCGCAGCCTTGCACTCCAACGCCTCGCGAAGCTCAAACAACTCCTCCAGCCCCGTCAACGAGACACCACTGACAAGGACGCCTCGCCCCCGCTGAGCCGTGGTGAGGCCCTCGGCCGTCGGCCGCGAAAGGGCCTCGGGTAGTGGCGTCCGTGATACGCCAAGCCGGGCTGCCTGCTGGACCACCCCCGGCATCGTCCCGGGCACCAACTGCCGCTCAATGATCTCCGCCCGCAGCACAGCGTAGGCTCGTTCGCTTGCCTTCACGCGTCCACGCCTTGCTAGGCTGTCAACTGCCTTCATTGGACTAACGTCGAATGACGCGACGCAATGTGGACAACAGGCTGGATCCATGCGGGGGCGTTTCCTGCAACTCGGAAACGGGCCCTTCGGAATGGCCGCTCCATCCGTCCCAGAAGAACCAGTACCCTTGGTCGTCCGGGTCCATGTACCAACCCACCGACTCAATCACTGTTCACCTGGCCTACTCTCGGTCATTCCGCCAGCTCCTCCGCGCGCTTCGCCACAGCAGCCTCAGCAGCGTCAGGCGTGTAACCGTCAACATGGCGTTCATCGGGTCCGTTGTACTCGGACAAGGGCCGGATAAGGGCGTTGGAAGCAGCCTGCTCCAAAATGTGCGCCGTCCAACCTGTGATTCGTGCAGCGATAAACACCGGTGTAAATGTCAGCGTGTCAAAGCCAATGAGGTTGTAAGCTGGCCCCGAAGGAAAATCGAGGTTCGGATAGATGCCCTTGCGGCCCACGAATTCTGCTTCCAGGGAATTATACAGTTCAGCCACATCAGGACGGTCGAAGTGCTCAACAAGAGTGTCGAGAGCGGCCTTCATGGTGGGCACCCGTGAATCACCACGCTTGTAGACCCGGTGGCCGAAGCCCATGATCTTGCGTTTTGTTGCAAGGGCTTCATCCAACCAGCCGCTAACCTTGGAGGCATCCCCAATCTCATTAAAAATGTGAAACACAGCCTCATTCGCCCCACCATGAAGCGGACCTTTCAGCGCTCCGATCGCGCTGACGACAGCTGAGTAAAGGTCGCTCAGGGTGCTGGTGACAACACGCGCCGTGAAAGTTGAAGCGTTGAAGGAATGCTCGGCATACAGGATCATGGATCGGTTGAATGAATCGACGACAACCTCGTCTGATTCCTCTCCAAAGGTCATCCAGAGGAAGTTGGCTGCGTAGTTCAGATCATCTCTGGGCTCGATGGGTTGCTGGCCCCTGCGGCGACGCTGACCGTATGCAACGATTGCCGGCAGGGCGGCGAATAAACGAACGCTGCGGGCCAGGTTGTCCTCCGGGGTGCCGCTGGCTTCGAGCACGGACCCGGATCCTGCCAGATCCCGTGACCCCAGGAGGCTGACTGCGGTACGGACCTCGTCCATGGGATGGGCATCTAGCCGCACGAGGTCGATGGCCGCCTTGACGTCGGGATCCAATGCGCGGTGGATCCGTTCCTCTGCCCTAAGGCCGGCGAGCTGCTCGGCACTGGGCAGCTCTCCGTTCCATAGAAGGTGTGCCACTGCTTCAAACGGTTGCGTGGCTGCAAGCTCCTGAACAGGATAGCCGCGGTAAAGCAGCGAATTGGACTCGGCGTTTACCTTGCTGACGGCTGTGTAGTCGACCGTGACTCCTGCAAGCCCCTTTTTGATGTCGGTCATGGGAACTCCTTGATGGTGTTGGGATTCAAGAGTTGATGCCGGCCACTTCTGGAACTGGAAAGGCCGGCGGTTGGGATTCACCGCCCGAATAGCGCCTTTGCGCCCAGAATGTAGCTCTCAAGCCCAAGGAGACCGGCCAGCTGGAAAATTTCCAGTATCTCGTCGCGCGTCGCTCCAAGATCAAGCGCATTGCGAATGTGGCGACGCAGTCCGATTTCATAGTTGTGAGTCACAGTGGAGTCGATGCCAATGCAGATGAACTCCCTTTCCTTCGTGGAGAGTTTGCCGTTGTTCCACGACTCTGTGGACACAGCATCAAGGGCTTCGTAGTATTCCGGCATGAGCCTGGCGATAGCCTCGCGGTCGGCGTTCCAGAAACCCCGTGAATCAATGAAAGCCTGCTTAGCTTCTTCAAAGGCTGCACTGAGGCCTTCATCATCCGGCTGGTCCCCACGCTTGGCGAGCTCGTCCTGAAGAATGGGGACCGAGAAGTACAGGGCATGATTTGCCACCGCGACGATCGTCATGAGGACGTCGATAATTTCACCGGCGGTTGCCCCGGCTGCCTTGGCACGTTTGATGTGTCGTTCAACTGCATCCGTGTTCAGGCTAGTAGCCGAGGCGTGCATGCCAAGAAGTATCAGTTCCTTCATTCGGGGTTCCAAGTGGGCACTCCTCATCGGAGTACGCCAGTAGTTGGATGCAACCTCAAAGGAAGTCCACGCTGAGTCGCGGAACGCCTCGACATCCGCTACTTCTGAAATGACGTCACCCAAGGATGTCGGGTCTGCCGTCAACGTTGTCGGTTTGGTTTGTTCTTGCATGTGTCTTACGGCCCTCTCGTTTCTGCGTGTGGACGCAGCTAGAAACCAATCTTGATCAATGCGCCGCCGTCGACGGGCAGCGAGGCACCGGTGATGAAGCCAGCTTCGTCAGACGCTAGGAAAACCGCCGCGTTTGCGATATCCCAACCGGTGCCCACATGCCCCTGCAACGGGATGAGTGTTCGGCGCTGGGCAATAATTTCTTCACGCGGCGTGCCGCTGAGCCTGGCCCGGGTGTCCACTGCCATGGCTGTTTCCACCCGTCCCGGCAGGATTGCGTTCGCCCGGATGCCATATTGGGCATTTCGCATCGCGAACTGCTGCGTAAACGCGATAAGTCCGGCCTTGCTAGCCCTGTAGGCGACATTAGGAGTTTCAGTCTCGATGGCTGACATCGAGGACACGTTCAGCACGACACCTGACCGTTGCGCCCGCATGATTGGCTCGACAACCTGCGCAGCCATGACCGCTCCCCGAAGATTGATCGCCAGGACTCGATCGAATGTTTCTTCTGTGATTTTGTCCAACGGCCCGTCGCCCGCGCCTACGCTTACGCCGACGTTGTAGTGGAGAATGTCGATGCGTCCCCACCGCGACATGGCGAAATCGATGGCATTGCGGAGCGAGTCCACGCTCCGGACGTCGGCTTCGAAGGGTTCACCGTCGCCCTGACTGGCGACCTTTAAGGTCTCGCGGGCTGACTCAATATCACGGTCTACGGCCAGAACGGACGCCCCTTCTTCCAAGAAGCGCAGAGCAGTCGCCCGACCATTGCCAATCGACTCTCCCGGGCTTTGTCCCGCCCCAATAACTACGGCGATTTTGTCGGCAAGTCTGTTCATGACATTCCTTTCGGGCCTACAGCAACGTTGTTTGCTGGCTCTGATAACGAGACAGATGAACCGCCTTCAAGTTCGGACTTCACCCTGAATATCCCAAAAAGCGTATCATCAGTGTACATCATTAGATACACGCGTTCATCTATATGAACGATGTAATTTTCCAGATCTTGAGAACCATCTGGAACGCTGGGCGTTATAGATCAAGCGGGCCTGGTGCAGATGCCTGGGATCATTCGAGATCAGTCCGAAGTTCTACGCCGGCCAGCTTTTCGACGACATTTGCGATGGTCTCGCCATGGCTTTCGCGTCCCTCAATTCCGATGGCAACTTGGTATAGCTCCCTGCTCAGACTTCCGAAAAAAGTCGGAACACCCTGAGCCGCCCCCGGGGCTTCTGCGACGTTCAGGTCGTTGTGGGCCTAGTCCTATACAGAAGCCGCGCTCCCGATCACCATCAAGTATTCGGCTTCCCTGTTGCTCCAGATAGATGAAATTGACGCTGGCTTTGCAGGCGGCTGGCGAGCGCCCCGCCCATGTCGCCCAAGCCGATGTATCCGATCTTCTCGTCATTTCGATGGTGTGAGTGGAGCCTGTCCCACCATTCAGCGGGGTCTAAATGATGTCTGTCTGCTAGCCGGAGCGGAACCTCTACCCTCGGGACACCACGCCAAACAGCCTTGCTATGGCAGCAATGACGAGCGGCCGCGCGGCAAACCAAGCGCCCGTGATAACTGCCAGAGAACCGATAAAGAGCCAGAATCCGATCCAGCCGGCGCCATCAGTCGCCCCGTACATGTGATTCAGGTTTCGCAGGGCACCCGTGGCGAGAACCAAAGTGATGTGCACAACGGTAAAGCCCACGAAGTAGATCATGGTCGGAAAGTGAAGGGCACGGGCCAGCTCAATTGGATAAGCCTTGCTCAGCTTCTTGGCACTGGCCGGCCATACCCCCGACATGCGCACGCCGGTGATGGCCGCAAGGGGTGCCGCAACGAATACCGTCACAAAATAGCTGAGTTGCTGCAACGAATTGTAGTTAACCCAACCGTTTTCGGTCGGCCAGTTGAGTGATACGTACCTCAGGGCCGCAGTCAGCGCATTGGGAAAGATTTCCCAACTGGTGGGCACAATTCGCATCCACTGCCCGGTCGCAATGAGCAACACCACGAACACAAAGCCATTGACGAGCCAGAGCAGATCCAAGGACTGATGGAGCCAGAGTGCGAGGCTGATTTTTCTTGATTTATTACGCCGCGACGCCCAAACGGCAGGAGGGCGCTTTTGATAACGGACAGTCAGCCCGGTGCGCACAATCAGGACCAGGAAGAACATATTCAAGAAGTGCTGCCAGCCCAGCCAAGCCGGCAGTCCGATCGGGGCCTGCGCCGGCAGGTGATACTCGCCAGGATATTCAGTGACGAAGTCCCGCATGAACTGCAAGTCGAGGAGCCACCGGACAAAAAGCACCGCCAAAGCCGCGACAACAATTATCCCAAGCCCAACGGCGGTGGGCCTTGACCATTGGCCGGGAACTACTGGCTTGTCCCGTGCCGGTTCCGTCGCGGCTGTGCCGCTCGTCTCCGTCGCAGCCGGCTTTTCAGTAACGGCATCTTTGGGGCTGGACTCTGTGGCGGAATCCGCATATCCCGAACCTGATGCAAATTCGGATCTCTTCAGCTGCTGCGCGTGCACGGCGTTCGTTGGATTTCCCGGCTCTTGGAGCGGAACGGAGGCGGCGACAGTCCGCCGGGCTCCAAACCCCTCCGGTGGCCAAGGCTCGCCGTCGCTGCGCCTGGGAAGACCGCGCCGCAAAGAGACACCGGTAAGCGGCGGATCGGAAGCGGGACGTCTGTCAGCAAGGTGGCTGGGTGCGGTTGGCGCCCTTACACGGGTCACCTCTCCGGCGCCCGCGCGTTCAGTACCATCGACATAGCCACGTTCTTTTGCAGCGGGGTCGGCCACCGGGGATGACAAATTCGTGGGAGGCCACTGCTCGCCTCCGGAAACGCGGGGAAGACCACGTCGGAGCGGGGAGCCCTGCCCGATTATCGCAGTGGATTGGGGAGGTGCTGCAAGCCCAGCCGCCTGCGTTGTTTCCGGCTGGGGACTCACTATCCCGGACGTGGAGACAATTTCTCCGGCTGCGGGCCAGGATTCGCCACCCGAAATCCTGGGGAGCCCCCGCCGCAGGGTACGCGTACTAGACGCCATGGGCTAAGCCTTCTTCGCTTCCAAAGCCGAGATCAGCTGCGGCACAACGGTAAACAGATCACCGACGACTCCGTAGTCAGCAATCTCAAAGATCGGGGCCTCGGCGTCCTTATTGATGGCGACGATAGTTTTTGCTGTCTGCATCCCGGCTTTGTGCTGGACAGCCCCGGAAATTCCCACAGCCACATACAGTTGCGGCGATACGGACACGCCGGTCTGCCCGACCTGGTAGGACTGCGGCACGTATCCCGCGTCCACAGCCGCGCGGGAGGCACCCACCGCGGCCCCCAGAACATCCGCCAGCTGCTCAACCAGGGCAAACTCATCGCCGGAAGCGAAGCCCCGGCCGCCTGAGACGACCCTGGCAGCTCCACGCAACTCGGGACGGGATGAGTTTGTGGCCGCAGCCTCGAAGCCCTCTATGCTGGCTGCGCGCCCTCCAGAAGGAACGACGGTCAGTGCTTCTATCTTCTCAGGCCGACCCTCTGCCCGGGTTTCAATGGATCCCTGCCGAACTGTTACGACGGCTGCCCCGAAAGTAGCGGCAGAGTCAACTTGGTACGACCCTCCATAAACGGAATGATTCGCAAGGATGCCTTCGTCATCGCGTGAAACTCCAACTGCGTCCATTGCCAACACCGCTCCCGTCCGTGCAGCATAACGGCCAGCTATGTCCCTGCCATCCACCGAGTTCGCCAGAAGTATCGCCTCGGGTTTCACCAGCTCTGCAGCCGCGACCAAGGCGTCCACCAAAGGCACCGTGAGTCCCTGCCCGGGGACGGCTGTCAGGACTCGCTCGGCCCCCAGCGAGCTGGCGTCGGACGCACTGGCGGGCTTGTCTGACAGAACCAGCGCCACAGGGGTCCCGAGGGAAGATGCGGCGCCCAGGAGTTCGGCCGATGACTTGGCCAGATCTCCTGTCGGGGTCGTATCCAACAGAACCAAGATTGAATCAGCAGCAAATTCGGACATTTTCGGATCTCCTAGGCGAGACGGTTCTGCAAAAGGAAGTCAGCGAGCTTAGTGCCCGCATCGCCGTCGTCCACAATCTTTACGCCGGCGCCCCGCGGAGGCTTCTCATTCGCTGCGATCATGATGGATCGTGGCGTTTTCGTTGGGTCGATGTCTACATCTAGATCAGCCAGAGCGAGTGTCTCGTACGGCTTCTTCTTGGCTTCACGGATGCCTTTGAGTCCCGGGAAACGGGCCTCGGGCATCGACTCGGTGATCGAGATGACTGCGGGGAGTTCGGTCGATATTTTTGCGACGCCGAAGTCTGTTGCACGCTGGCCGGCAATCATGGACTCGTCAATCTTTACGCTGACCAACGCCGTTGCCTGGGGTACGCCCAAAAGCTCCGCGACCATCGCTGGAAGCACTCCCCCAGCACCATCAGTCGACTGGTTTCCGGCAACAACCAAATCAAAGCCGGCTCGTTGGATGGCTGCAGCGAGCACTTCGGCCGTTAGGCCAAGATCGGCTCCAACAAGGGCATCGTCCACAATATGCACAGCCGAGGTTGCTCCCATTGCGAGTGCCTTCCTCAGGGATGCCGACGCGGTCTCCGGCCCCATGGTCATTGCAACCACTTCGGAGCCAGCCCTTCGGTCGGCGTACCGCAGCGCCACCTCCAATGCGCGCTCCGAAATTTCATCCAGTACAGAGTCCGACGAGGAACGGTCGGTGAGGCCCGTTTCCAGAGACAGCTTTCGCTCCCCGTACGTGTCCGGGACTTCCTTGACCAGGACGATGATCTTCATGGGGGTTCCTTCCAACGCCAATGTCAGTATCGACGTAATTAGCTCAGGCCTTGCGCGAATCTCTAGCTAAGACTGTACCATATTAGGTATGGACGTACCACATTACGAATGCTGGCGGAGTAAAGGACTGGGTTGGAATCTGACGCCGCGCCACTCAGCTTCTGTCCTTGAGAACGGCCACGAAGCCGAAGCGGCTGCAGGATTCGGCTATCGGTCCGCGTATGCTTATATACGAGCTAGTAACAACTCAGCAGCTAAGGGAGGCATTAAAATGTCAGCAAGCCTCAACGGAGGAGCCGTAGCGGCCGAACATCGTACCGTCGGCCGCGTTATGACGATTCTGGAACTCGTCATAGCCAACGGTTCGCGCGCCATGAAGTTGGGCGATCTTTCAACGGCCCTCGACGCCCCCAAGTCATCGCTGCATGCCCTGACGAAGGGGCTTGTAGCAACCGGCTACCTCCGCGAAGCCGACGGTGGCTACGTTGTCGGGCCGGCCATAACGAGTCTGATCACTGCTGAGACCGTGACTGCGCAGTTTGCCTACCGACACATTCTTTCCGAACTGTCGGAGCGCTGGAGTGAGACGGCGATGCTCTCCACACTCGTTGGGGACTCCGTTGTCTACATCGACTCAGTGGAGCCGGAGATGTTCATCCGTGCTATTACCCCTCTTCATCGACGACTCGTGCTCTGGCCGCGTAGTTCGGGCAAAATTTTCTTGGCCTTCATGGATGAGAAACGCTTTGAGGGTTACCTGCGCCGTCATCATCCAGAGCCTTCCAATGCCGACTTTGTCCGGGCGGAGGTGGCCGCCACCAGGCAAACGCAGATCGGCATAAACATCGGACAATCAGGGCAGGACCACATTGGTCTTGCCGTTCCGGTCGCTGTTGGAAATTCCCCTATCACCACCGCCATTGCGATGGCCGGCCCACGGTCCCGTATTGAAGGCAAGATGGATGAGATGGCGGCTGACATGTTAAGGGCGGCCAAGTCCATCTCCGGCTGAAAGGCCGGCGGCATTTTATGGAGACCAGCCGAAAACGCTGCCCGAACCCGCAATTGCGGATTCGGGCAGCGTTTTCTTTGATGACAACCCGACCACGTCTGTCAGACGTCGCCCTACTTTTCAGCGACCCTGGTACTCGGGAGGGCGCTTCTCCAGGAAGGCTCGCATTCCTTCTTTCTGGTCTTGCGAGTCGAACAGAATCTGGAAGGCCTTCCGTTCCAGGAGCAGGGCCGTGTCCAAGGGCACGTCTGCACCAGCACGGACGACTTCCTTGATTGCTGCGACGGCCAAGGGGGGCATTTTGGCGATCAGCTTGGCCATCTCTGTGGCCTGGGCCAGCGCCTCGCCCTCGGGCGCGACCTCAGAAACCAGACCCATGCTGAGAGCCTCGCTCGCCACGACATGTTTGCCCGTGAGCAGCAACCGCATCGCCTGGTAGCGGCCCACAGCGCGCAGCAGTCGTTGGGTACCTCCCGCCCCGGGGATCACTCCCAACAGAATTTCCGGCTGGCCGAATCGGGCGCTTTCCGAGGCGATGATGATGTCGCAGCAAAGTGCCAATTCGCAGCCACCGCCCAGGGCATAACCCTCCACGGCAGCGATCAGGGGCTTCGGGCAAGCTCGCAACGCTGTAAACATCCGGTCGGTAACACGAAGGGTATGCTCAACTGGCGTCAGATTCTCCATTTCCGCCACGTCTGTACCGGCAACGAAGGCGCCACCCGCGCCCGTTATAACGATGGAACGAACTGCGCTGTCGCCGCCCAAGGCTTCCACGGCACGAGCCACGTCTTCCTTGACTTCGATATTGAGGGCATTGCGGCGCTCTGGCCTGCTGATGGTCAACAGGGCAACGCCGGGCGCTGCCCACTCGACGATGAGACTGCTGGTGCTCAGGTCAGACAGGACGTCTTCAGCCTGGATATTAGTCAATTGTTCACATCCTTTGATCGGGAATGGTCAGGGTGGCCGAGCCCTTTATCGGTCATGGGAACAGATGACCAGGCCGTCAACGGCGACCACGCCCTCGCCTGTCGGCAGGACAAGCAAGGGATTAATCTCGGCTTCGGAGATCAGGGCCTCGGAGTCGTGGGCAAGTTGTGAAATCGCAACTACCGCGTCGGCAAGTGCATCGGTGTCGCCTGTAGGAAGCCCACGGTAGCCGCGCACCACTGCCAGGCCTTTGACTTCGTTGATCATTGATCGCGCTTCCTCGAGACCAACCGGGGCAATCCGAACGGCAATGTCCTTGTAGACTTCCGCGAGAATGCCGCCTGCGCCGAGCACTACCACTGGGCCAACTTCAGGATCCCGCCGGAAACCGAGGATGACTTCCGCCAGTCCCGACTCCATTTTCTGAACCAGCACTCCGTCAATCTTGGCAGCGGGGTGGCGTTTGGCTACGTTGTCCCGGATGCGCGAAATGGCGTTCGCCAGTTCCTCACCACTGCGGATTCCGAGCACGACGCCGCCCGCATCTGTCTTATGCGGGACGTCCGCGGACAGTATTTTCGCAACCACCGGATACTCAATATCCAGAGAAGAAATGGCGGCACCGTCTTCCCCGTCCACGACGACCGAGGATGCCGTCGGGATGGCCAGCGAGGCGAAAATCGCTGCGGAGTCACGTTCATTCGGGCGACGGCCATTTAGTCCCGAAATTGTGTCCGCGATGGCAGCCAAAGCAGCGGTGTTGGCTGCTGGGGGCTCTGAGGGCTGCCTCCATTGGCTCCAGGCCCTGATCGCGTCGGCGCACGATTCCGGCGTCCGGAATCCAGCGACGCCGGCTTCACTCAATTGTTCCAGGGCCGCCGTGGCATGCGGGGCAAAAAAGGCGGCCAACGGCTTCCCTGGGCTCGCAGCGCGCACCAACGGACCCGCGGAAATTTCAGGCTGAAACTGTGCGGAGCTTCCTGCAATAGCCAGGACCAGGTCGCAATGGTCAGAAGCTACCAATTCATCAAGCACCGCACCGTAGACATCTGCGCGTGTGCCCGCATGTGTCAGATCGGTTAAGGGGCCACGTGGAATGTCGATTCCTTTCGCTGCCAGTGCGTCCACAACTTCATTGCTGGGAGAAACGACGTCAATGTTCATCGAGCCAAGACGGTCTACGACGGTTGCCGCGCCTCCACCCGTAGTAGACATGACTGCCACGCGATGCTGCGCTGCCGGATGCTTGCCGGCTACCAGCGCAGGAAGCTCAAACAGGGTCTCGAGGTTATCGACACGCAGAATTCCGTGGGCGCGAAAAAATGCGTCCCCCACTTCTGCTGACCCCGCCATCGCCCCCGTATGAGAAGCCGCAAGCCGCCGTCCGACGTCGGAACGCCCGAGTTTGTAGGCAATGACTTGCTTACCCGCCTCAACTGCACGTCGAGCTGCTGAAGCGAGACGAGGGGCATCACGAATGGTCTCCAAGAAGAGCAAGATCGTCCCGGTTTCCGGGTCATCCACGAGCCAGTCGGTGAGTTCGCCTACGGTGAGGTCGCTCTCGTTGCCGATGGAGACGACCTTCGAAAAGCCCACACCGCGGCCAAGACCGCGTGAAAGCAGTCCACCTGTCATGCTCCCTGATTGCGAGATAATGGCAAGCGGGCCAGGTGTGATTTCCAGCTGCTCAATGGCTGCATTGACTGAAAGCGCGCTGGAGGGCTTGGTGCTCAGAACGCCGCTGCAGTTAGGGCCGAGGATACGAACTCCTCCTTCTCGAGCACGGGCAACCAGTTCCTCCTGCCTGCGCAGGCCTTCGGGACCGGCCTCAGCAAATCCATCGGCATAGATTGTGGCTACGGGCACCTGACGTTCGATGCATTGTTCGATTGATTCAGCTACGGCTGCGGCCGGAACCATGATGAAGGCATGGTCGATGGTGTCCGGCACGTCAAGGAGGCGTGGATATGCCTTGTCGCCGAAGATCTCATCACGCTTCGGGTTGATCGGCACAATCTTACCTTCATAGCCGTGCCGCCTCAGAGATCTCTGCGGCCGTGAGGTGTGCTTTTTTTCGTCGCTGGAAGCACCTACCAGCGCTATGACCCGCGGCGAGAAGAGACCGTCAAAGACACGGCGGTCTTGCTCGCTCAGTCCTGCCCCTTCCAGGCTGCCTGTTAGTCGCGGCATCTCTATCGCCTCTGGGAGAATCGTCGACCGAATACAGATTCGGCGATGCGGTTCAGCAGCATCTCAATTGTGCCGCCGGCGATCATCCATCCACGCGTACGGCGCAGGCAGTATTCGACGAGCATCTCGTCGCTGTAGCCCATACCTCCAAGGACCTGCAGCGATTCGTTGGCGACCTCGAACCCAGTACGGTTGCACATGACCTTTGCGATCGCTGTTTCTTCGGCAGAAGGGAACCCTGTGTCTGCGTTGATCGCAGCGCGGTACAGCAGGAGCTGGGCCGCATCCAGCTTGATCTTCATATCCGAGAATTTCCATTGCAGGCCCTGGAACTCACACAGCGGGCGGCCGAACTGTTTACGCACGAGAGCGTGCTCCCTGGCCAGTTCGTAGGAGTAACGGCCGAGGGCAAGAGCTCGAGCGCTGTTGCCGATTCTCTCGACGTTGAAGCCACTGATCTGCTGCTTAAAGCCGCCTTCGCCCAACAGTACATTCTCAGCAGGAACGTAGACGTTGTCGAAGTACAGGGGGTTCCAGTCTTCTCCGCCCATGAAGCTTGCTGCCGCTCCGAAGCTCAGGCCCTCGGTGTCACGCTCGATGAGAACAGATCCGATGCCATCTGCCCCGGGGCCAAACCTGACATACACCAGGAACAAGGAGGAGTGGAGCCCGTGAGTGGTGAAGATCTTCGTGCCGTTGATCCGGAAGCCGTCACCATCGGGAGTAGCCGTAGTCGTCAGTTCGGTCACCGCGGAACCGGCGTCGGGCTCCGTCATGGCAACGCAGATCAGTCCCGTACCGTCGAGCAGCGGGGCAAGGAAGCGCTTCTTCTGGTCCGGGGTTGCGAAGTTCGCGAGGACGCGCAGCGCACCAAAGTTGCCGGCCTGGACAACGTCGGCGCTGCGGGGGCAAACAGCCGCGATTTGCTCGATGGCGATGACTGCGTCCATGAGCGAACCCCCGCCGCCCCCGTCCTCCTCATCGACGGTAATGCCAATGAGGCCGTTGTCAGCCATCTTCTTGGCAACGTCCCATGGGTAATCACTGCTGTGGGCGCGCTCGACAGCGCCAGACGCGAGTTCGCGTTGCGCGAAGGCACGGACCGAATCGCGGAAGTCCTTCTGCTCGGTTGTGAGTTCAAAGTCCATTGCGTTTCCTTTTTCAGGGCTTGAAGTGGTGGATAGATCGATGTGGGTGAATGAATGTCACCTGGGTGGCATCCTGATGGCGCCGTCCAGGCGGATGGTCTCGCCGTTGATGTATTCGTTCTCCAGCACGGAGACTGCCATATGGGCAAAATCTTCGGGATTTCCCAACCGTGACGGGTGGGGAACAGCTGCGGCGAGGCCCTCGCGAATATCGCTGCGGAGTCGCGCCAGCATCGGGGTGTCGAAGGTACCGGGTGCGATGGTGTTGACGCGGATGCCGCGGCTTGCCAAGTCGCGTGCCGCCACCAGGGTGAGTCCGTGGACAGCTGCTTTGGATGAGGTATAGGCCGCCTGTCCTATCTGTCCGTCGAAAGCCGCAATTGATGCAGTAAGCACGATCGCACCGCGGTCGCCGTTGGCTACGTCGTTAGCGGCCATTCGTGCAGCGCTGAGCCGCAGCACGTTGTAGGTGCCGAACAGGTTGATCTTGACGACATTCTGGAAGCTGTCGAAGTCGCCCGGATTGCCATCACGGTCCACAATGCGAAGGCGATCCCCTCCCCGGCCGGCGCAGTGGACGACTCCTCGAAGCGGGCCATTCTGCTCGGCCACATCCAATGCTGCCGAAACCTCGTTTTCCTCCAGCATGTCGGTCCCAACAAACGTGGCTCTGTCGCCCAGCTTCGCGGCGGCCTCCTCGCCTGGAGACCCCGGCAAGTCCAGCAGTACGACACTGGCCCCTTTACTGATGAGGCGTTCCGCTGTAGCGAAACCAAGACCGGACGCCCCACCGGTTATCAGCGTTGATGTTCCCTCAAGTTGCAAAGGATCGGTCCTTTCAGATTCAGCTCGCGAGTTCCACGAGCGTGGCGTTGGCAGTGCCGCCAGCCTCGCAGATGGCTTGGAGTCCGTAACGGATGCCGTTATCGCGCATATGGTTGATGAGACGGGTCATGAGAATGGCGCCTGACGCCCCGAGGGGGTGGCCTACAGCAATCGCCCCGCCAAGAGGGTTGAGCCTGTCAGGGTTCGCACCGGTCTCGGCCAACCAAGCCAGGGGCACAGTTGCAAATGCCTCATTGACTTCGTAGGCACCGATTTCGTCCAAACGGACACCGCTGCGGGCCAGAAGCTTCGCCGTCGCAGGAATGGGGGCTGACAGGACGAGCGTGGGATCATCGCCTGCTACGACTCCGCTGTGCAGCCGAACGATTGGTGTCAGCCCTAGTTGCGCTGCACGTTCCGGCGTCGTGACGATAACTCCGGCCGCTCCATCGGAAATCTGTGATGCGTTGCCAGCCGTTACTACACCGTTTTCGCCGAAGGCCGGGTTGAGTCCTGCCAGTGCGTCCAGGGAGGAAGTGCGGCGGATTCCTTCGTCATATCGAAGGTCCGGTGCCGCCGGCACGGGGACCAACTGACTGTCGAATGCACCTGAGTCGGTAGCGGCAGCGGCTTTCACATGGGACGCCAGCGCGAATTCATCGAGCTGTTCCCGGCTGAGCTTCCAGCGCTCAGCCATCATTTCAGCGCCAGCTCCCTGCTCGAATCCCGCATGGTTGTAGCGGGCGTTCATAGCTGGTCCATACGGCTCACCAACAGCACGAGTGGCTCCGAGGGGAACGCGCGTCATACTTTCAACTCCGCCGGCGATCGCCAGGTCGTATCGGCCCGACATAACGCCCATCGCCGCGAACTCGATAGCCTGATGGCTGGAGCCGCAAGCCCTATTGATGGTCACTCCCGGGATGGATTCCGGCCACCCGGCTGCCAGCAGGGCAAAACGACCAACATTTCCCGACTGGTCACCCAGTTGGGTCACGCAGCCCCACAGAACGTCATCGACCACTTCTGGATCCAGTCCTGTACGTTCAAGCAAGCTGTTCAGAACATGGGCTGACATGTCCACTGGGTGAACATCCGCCAGCAGACCCTTCCGCCGTCCGATCGGTGTGCGGACTGCCTCAACAATTACGGCTTCGCGCATTTCGTCCTCCTATTACGGCTCGGGTCAGAGCCCGCCCATGCAGATGTATTTGACTTCCAGATAGTCTTCAAGGCCGTAGTGGGAGCCTTCCCGACCGAAGCCGGATTCTTTGATGCCTCCAAAGGGGACCGCCTCATTGGCCATCAGTCCTACATTGATTCCGACCATGCCGGTCTCAATGCCTTCAGCCATTCGCCAGATCCTGCCGATGTCGCGTGTGTAAACGTAGGACGCGAGGCCCAACTCGGTGTCATTGGCCGCCGTGAGTACTTCGTTCTCGTCCGTGAAGCGGAAAATGGACGCGAGCGGCCCGAATGTCTCCTCACGTGAGACGTCGGCGTCCTGGGTGACATCTACCATGACAGTTGGTTCAAAAAACGACCGGCCAAGGGAGTGCCGCTTTCCGCCAGCGATGACTCGTGCGCCCTTCGCCACCGCGTCTGCAATGTGGGCTTCGACTTTCTCCACAGCATCCGTGCCGATCAGCGGTCCCATCGTGACGCCCGGGTCCGTCCCGTCCCCCACAACCAAAGACTTGACCCTGGCCGCCAATCGCGACGAGAACTCTTCGTAAACGGCGTCATGAACGTAGAAACGGTTTGTTCCGACGCAGGCCTGACCGGAGTTGCGGAACTTGGAAGCCAGGGCGCCTTCGACAGCCTGTTCCAGATCGGCGTCTTCGAAAACAATGAACGGGGCGTTGCCGCCAAGCTCGAGGGCGAGCTTTTTGATCGTGCTTGAACTCTGGCCCATAAGAATGCGCCCGACGCCGGTCGACCCTGTGAAAGACAGCTTGCGCACAACCGGGTTTGTGGTTAGTTCCAACCCCATATCCTTTGAGTGGCCGGTAATGACATTCAGTACACCTTCGGGGATCCCCGCCCGGTGTGCCAGCTCTGCCAAAGCCAGCGCCGAATACGGTGTTTCGCTGGCCGGACGCACGATCATCGTGCATCCGGCGGCTAGGGCCGCAGCTGCCTTGCGGGTCACGATCGTGTTTGGGAAGTTCCACGGTGTAATGGCAGCGCAAACCCCAATCGGCTGCTTGATCACCACAACGCGGCGGTCCTGCGCCGGAGCGGGAATGGTCTCGCCGTAAGCCCTTCGGGCTTCTTCAGCAAACCACTCGATGAACTGCGCCCCATTGACCACCTCAGAGAGTGCTTCCTTGTAGGGTTTGCCCTGCTCTGCAGTAAGGATGAGCGCCAGATCCTCGCGATTCTCCATCACCAGATCGAACCAACGACGCAGGAGACGGCCTCTTTCCTTTGCCAGCAACCCCCGCCACGCAGGCAAGGCCTTCTCAGCAGCCTCGACGGCGCGGCGCGTTTCCGATGCTCTGAAGAACGGGACGGAACCAATTTCCGCTCCGGTGGCCGGGTTGAGGACAGGGATACCTTCCCCCGAATCGGACGTGATCCATTCGCCTCCTACCAAGCACAGTTGGCGGAGGAGGTTGGGATCATTGAGGCGCAGTTCAGACACGATTTACTCTCCTGTAGTAGAGGTATCTACGGGGCCCGGCTTCCAGGTCTCGTTGAAGTTCGCGGGGTACGGGTACCAGATCGCCCGCCACTGGGGCGTCGACAGTTCCGTATCAACGTTGATGAGCGTGGGACGACCCGAGGCTAGGGCCTTTTCCAGCGCAGGCTTGTAATCCTCCGCTTTGTCCACCCTGATGGCTTCAGCGCCCATGGCCTGGGCCATCGCAGCATAGTCGGGTCCCCAGAGTTCTTCCTCGCCCACCTTGCGGTAGTCACACATGGACTCCCTGCCGTAGACCTTGAGCATCGTTTCGCGCTCGATCTGGAACGACCTGTTGTCCATGACTACCCAGACAATGGGGAGGTTGAGTTCAACCGCAGTAGGAACCACTGTGGCACGCATCAGGAATGCGCCGTCGCCAAGCAGCGCGATTGCCGGGCCGTTGTCGCTTGCAATACTGGCACCTAGCACCGATGCCGCGCTCCAACCCATGCGGTGCATGAATCCGGAGTGGACAACGTTCCTCGAAGAGGCCGGCAAGAACGACGGGCCGAAGCTCAGCATGTTGCCGGTGTCGAAGTGGATGGAGGCATCGGGGCAGTTTTCGGCAACTACCGCAGCCGTGTCCCAAGTGACCCTGGCATAGTGCAGCGGCGAGATGTCCGAGGTGCGCATGTACTCGGTTTCCGCCAACCACTCTGTGCGCTTGGAATCGAGCAGCGAAGTCCATTCTTCCTGTTCGCTGACCCCTGCGTCACGAGCAGCCACAGTCAATGCCTCAAGTGCGAGCCGGGCGTCGGACGTAATGGCGACCTCGGTCGGGTAAGCGCGGCCAAGCTCGCTGGTGTCGATGTCCACGTGGATGAGCTTGGTGTTCGTTGGGATATCGAACAAAGTCCAGCCGCCGGTGTCGATGTCGGTGAAGTGCGTTCCGATCCCCAACACAACGTCGCTGTGACGTGCACCGTAGTTGCCCTGACCCGTGCCGGCTCGACCGATGCAGCCAAGGGAGAGCCGGTGGTCTTCAGGAAATGCCGCCTTGCCAGTTGGCGTCATCGCGACTGGTATGCCCGTGGTCTCAGCGAACTCGAACAGCGCGTCGTACGCTCCTGAGTTCGCGATGCCGCTTCCGACGACAATTGACGGCCGTTCTGCAGACTTCAGCAACTCGATCGCCTTGGCCACGCCTGCGGGGTCGGCCGAGGGACGGTGGCAGACCATGTACGGCCGCGGATCGGGAAGGTCATCGTCGATGAGAGTGTTCTGGATGTCGAAGGGGATGGCCATAACCACTGGTCCCGGACGCCCGGAATGAGCCGTCTGGTATGCCTTCAGGAACATGTCGATGACGGTGTCAGGGCGGGTAGCCATCAGCGACTTCTTGCTGATCGGCCTCATCACTCCAGCCCAGTCCTCGGGGCTGTCCCGATAGAACTCCTCGATGCCGCCGCGGTCGAACCAGTGGGTGGCACCCACACCGGCAAGGATCAGCATGCCGATCGACTCATAGTACGCGGTGGCGATCGGAGGTACCGTGTTCATGTTGCCGGGGCCAACACTGGTGGTCACGATGGGCAGGGGGGGCTTGCGCTTACGGCGCCAGTATCCGTCTGCCAATTCGATGGCATGGTCTTCGCTGCGCACAGCGACGCTGCGGATGTTGGTCTCGTGCACCAGGGCGTCAAGCAACGCCCAGTTGCCGTGCCCATTCAGACCGAAGACCACTTCAGTTTCCATTTGTTCCAACAGGCGAGCGATTGCCTGTGCGACGGTAATTTGTCCCATGAACTTTCTTCCTCAATCAGTTATGAACCGGCCCAAGTGGGCAGGTCACTGGACGTTGCCTACAAGTCGGCTCTCGAAGAGCCCTACGCGTGTCGGCAATTCTTTTGCCGACTGCAGCGAATCGATTCGCTGCAGCGCATCAAAGAGCTCCTGGGCCTCATGGTCCGAGTGCGTCTTTTCAGTGCATTCCCTGAACTTTCCCCAAAGCTGTTCTCTGGTCAGGGGTTCGTCCGCCTGACCGGGCACACTAAGAATTGGACCGCTCTCGATCACTTCGCCGCTCCGGAGCGTCATTTTCACAGACTCAGAGGGAGAGAACACCGGGTCCCGTTCATCGACCTCGTCGACCGGAATTAGTTTGACCTTGGGATAGAAGGCCTGAAGGTCCGGGCGTAGAACAACCTCGTCGGCGAGTTCGGGGACGCCCATCTTTCCCAGGATTACAGCAGCTGCGATCCCGTACTGGCCACTGAACTCCGCTTCCCAGCGGTTCTGGGGTTGCTCATAAACGAGCACAGTCACCTGAGAACGGCCCATCCGGACTTCAACAGACTCAACCTCTTCCGGATCGATCGTTCGGCCTTCCAGCATCCGGACGGTCCCATTGAACGATCGGTGCAGGAAGTAGCAGGTTGGGTGGAGCTTGAACTGCAGCTTGTGCTTGGGCAGGTACCATTCCTTGCCAAGCTTCGATTCGGAAGTCAGATCCGGCAGGCGGTCGGTTGAGAACGCCATCAGGAATCCTTGCCGGTTTTCCATTGCGTCGGTCCCCGCGCTCATTCCCGCTGCGGCCAGCCGGGAAGCCTCAAGCCCAAACCGGGCAGCCATTCCGGCATGATACCCCTTCATCATCGAACCGAAGTTCGAGAAGATCCCCCCTGCATAGCTCCCGGCTATGGCTACAGCTGCAGCAGCCTTCTCGGCCGGCAGCTTGCGCAGCACAGCGCCAGCCGCAGCAACGGCCATCACCCCGAATACAGAGGTCGGGTGCCAACCCTTGGCATGGTACTGGCGGTCACGACGCCAGAGTTCGCACCAGACTTCGTAGCCGGCGATATACGCGGTGACCATTTCCTGGCCGGTGGACCCCAGAACTTCGGCCTCGGCCAGGATGGCGGGGACGAGAACCGCACTCGGGTGGCCGGACATTGACTGGTCATCGTAATCCAGCGAGTGCGCGATGGCACCGGCAAGCAACGCGGCGGCGGGGGCAGAGACGAGCCGGTCCGACAAACATGCCCGGGCCTCCCCGACGCCAGAGGGTTCCACGAGGGTCTGACGAACAATCTCCGTCACTGGCTGATCGATGCCAACCATTACGACTGCCACCGTGTCGGTGAAGGCATCGCGAACCATGGGCAGAACCTCCGGGGGGAGGTCGTCGAATTTCACATTCGCCAGGAACTGGCCAATGTCGGCGGTCAGTGAGCTCACGGTTCTCCTTTGATCACGTTTTGGCTCAGCGCCTCGGTCGAACCTATCGGTTCGCCAACTAGACGCGTTCCGTATTCTGTACGGCTATTCGCATTTACCAACGTAAATGTACTTACGGAAAGGGATATCGTCAAGCTCTGCATGCGCGGGAGCGGCTCCATGGCCCACTGCAGTGGGCTTGGTAAGCCGGCGCTTGCAGCTGTCTTGAGGCGCCGAAGAGAGCGTTTGCTCCGAGGATGTAGCCCTCCAGCCCAAGAAGTGCCGCAAGTTGGAAAACGTGCAGAATCTCGGCCCCCGAGGCGCCGAGGCTGATCGCGTTGCGAATATGCAGCCGTAGGCCTGCTTCGAACGCGTGATTGACGGTGCAATCCGTTGCAATGCAGATCAACTCCCGCTCCTTACTACTGAGCTGGCCGGATCCCGAAGACGCCACCGACAAATCTGTCAACGCCAGGACGTATTCGGGTAGGAACGTAGCCAATCGATCACGGTCGGAATTCCAAAAGCCCCTGGCGGCGATGAAGCGACTCTTGACCTCTTCGAATTCCGGATGCGCGTCCGGAATCTGAATGCTCGCCCCGGCCCGGGTCAGCTCTTCCTCGAGGACCGGAACGGATGTATACAGGGCATGGTTCGCCAAGCCCACAATGATGATTAGGGTGTCCAGCACGTCTTCCTCGGTCGCCCCGGCGAGCCTGGCGCGCTTGACCTGACGCCCAATCGCTTCAGCATTCAGGGCCGAGGCTGAGGCGTGCATGGCCAGTAGTATCAGCTCTTGCATTCTGGGCGTCAGGGCCCCAGCCTCCACCGGCACCCTCCAAAACCTTGCGGCGGCATCGTAGACTTCGGGCGAAATTCCCTTAATCTGCTCTGCCACCGACGCACTGGAAAAGGCGTGGCTCAATGACGACATATCTTCTTCGGCGGACGTGGGCGTCATGATTGATGACTGCTCCTTACTGGAGACTGCCCGTCCGGCGGCCCTGCGCCACTGGAGACAACGGCGCCTCCGGACATTCAGGATAACAGATATTCATTCCTAAATACGAACGTTATCGAGGATTCCCACGGCCACCCGAAGACCTCTTACTGCGAGGCGTCACGTCTTGGCTCGTTTTCTTGTTTCGAGATAGCGTATACTCGTGCGTAAATACGAACGCGTAGTGGTGCGGCTTGGGTTCTGGTTTGCATAGACCCTTGGGCGCCCATAATTGGAGAGTTCACCATGAAGACCAATAATGACCGGATTATCTCCCTTGCTCCTCTGACAGTATTGCCATGCTCGCCAGTTCAACAGATCGACGTCGCCGCAGCTTCAGGATTCAACGCAGTCAGTCTGCGCCTTCTGCCGGTGATGGAGTCAGACATCGATGTTATGGCCGACAAAGCCCTGCAAGCGGCCATTGAGCAACATCTGTCGACAACCGGCCTTCGCGTTCTCGACGTCGAAGTCGCCCGGGCTACGTCTGCACTTGATGTTCCGGCCCTCATACCCGCACTCGAGTTCGCCGGTTCGATCGGCGCTCAGCGATTTGCGATCACGGCAGAAGCTGAAGGGTACTATGACGCTGCAACTGAGGCCGGCGTAGTGCGTCGCATAGCGGAACTATGTGAGGCTGGGGAGCGCTTCGGAGTTGGCGTCATGCTCGAGTTCATGGCGTACCGCAGCATACGATCCCTCGAACACGCCGCGAACATAGTTGCCACAGTCGGCCACCCCGGACTGGGTATCACTATCGACGCCCTTCATCTGTTCCGCTCGGGTGGAACAGCCAAGGATATTCTGGGGATCCCTCGGCAGGCTCTCGCCTGCGTCCAATTATGTGACGCACCAGCCGCAGCTCCGAGCGATCTCGCCGGGGAGGCCCGCAGCGGACGGTTGTACCCTGGAGATGGCGACCTTCCGCTGGGCGAGCTCTTGCGAGCGCTCCCGTCCGACCTTCCTATCAGCATCGAAGTGCCAGCTATTGAGAACGCCTCCATGAGCGTCCTGGAACGCGCCACAAGGGCCGCCGCATCACTCCAGCCTCTCGTGTCTGCGTGAACACTACGGTCCAACATGCCATGGCGCTCCCGGCAGAAGTCCCCCGAATCCAACTCCGATCGACGGTTGCGGTTTGGATCTTCTCTGTGTAGGCGCGAGCCAGAGTCCCCCGCCAGCGCCCATCCGAGTGGAGCGGTGACGACACCTCCCGGGCCTGACGTCAGCGCCAACGCCCAAAGCGGGCAAGCAGCCGCCGACAAAGTCGTGCGTCCTTTACATGAGGCTCGGCGATTATGACCCCTTCGTCAGCGAGCTAGCCCAAGCACGACGCTGGCCGATTCGCTTCTTCGGTCATGGCGATCTGGGGAACATTCCCACTTACGAAGAGGCGCTAACCTTCCTCGAGGCCGTGAAGGGAGCTGGACAGCGGTAGGGGCACTCTTGAGCCACCTATCTCGGCGTGCCAGTGCTCAGACTCAACGGATTGCATACATCCACTTTGTTAGGGTGGACCTATGCCGAAACAAACCATGCGCAAGGATGCAGCGCTTAACCGGGAGCGACTTTTAGCCGCGGGACGAGAGCTCTTTGCCGAACGTGGACTCGATGCCACACTGAACGACGTCGCCCACCGGGCCGGCGTCGGGGTTGGGACCGCATATAGACGGTTTGCCAATAAAGAGGAATTGATTGAGGCGCTTTGGCTTCAACAAGTTCAAGAGCTCGAATCAATACTCCACGAAGCTCTGGCAGTGCCCGACCCGTGGGATGGCCTGGTGTTTTATCTTGAACGTTCACTCGCCGTGCAGACCAGAGATCAAGGCATGGCACAGATACTGGCGGGACGCCGCAAATCGGGACCAGAAAGGCATGACTGGCAGGGCGACCGACTGGCGCCATTGGTCAATCAAGTCGTAGAAAGAGCACATCACGGCGGTGTCCTTCGCAGCGATGTGACTGGAACCGACTTGATCTTTGCCCAGATAGGCCTGACGGCCATTTCCGGAACAGTGCGTGAGGGGACCACCGTAGCCGGGCGCCCCGATGCAGTCGAGCTTTACCGGCGGTATCTTTGGATACTACTTGACGGCCTTCGTACGTCTTCGACCGCTAACTCGACGCTGCCAGTAGCCGCTCTCAAGACCGAAGAAACACATGCGCTGCTTGGCCCCCGCACGGCCCCCACAGTTGGCTAAGTTTCGGAAGAGTGTCTCTATCAATGCGGTAATAACATCAGCCGAGTGACGAAGTGCCGCCGTCACCTTGGCTGGGCCGTGTGAAGGAAGTGCCGCGGCCAGCCTCTTGAGCGCGCAAATACTCTTCCTCGGACAGTTCGTCCTCCCAGACCACCCCAGCGAACGTCACTGCGGTGTGCATCATTGAATGTGATGAAGTTGCTCCGTGCCAGTGCCTCGTATTGGGCGGCGTCCAGACGATATCGCCGGCAGAGATTCTAATAGTCTGGTCATCATCCCCCACGAGTCCTTCACCGTGTTCAACTATCAGTAGTTGCCCACCCGGATGTGTGTGCCAGTAGGTCCGACCGCAAGGGGTGAAGAAGACTTTTCCCAGGGAGAACCCGTCGTCTTGCTGCAGCAATAAGTCCCGCCACAACTCACCGGTATATGGGCCAATTGAACGGGCGGTTGGTCCGCCATCTCCCCTACGAACGACAGTTAGCATGGTTGTTCCCTTTCACTTGATTGGCCACGGGGCCGATGAATGTGTGACGGGAGGAGCCAAGAAGCTCTTCCCTTGTGTGGTTATTAGCCGCGCGAGCCCTCAACTCCGGAGATTGATATGTGCTCCGTGCTGCGAATTTTCACACCGCATAGATCCTCAAGAATTGTGCACACTACTGGGTGATAGTTCGCTGCTCGTCCGGCTGCCCTGGCAGCCTGGTAACTCTGGTCCGCCAAGGCGCCAAATTTCAGAGGGACCTTCAGATCATCGGCCAACTCGAGAGCAAGGGCCAGGTCTTTCCTCATGAAGTCCACGGAGAACAGGTCTTGCTCGCCAAAGTCGCCCTTGAGCACGTGCTCCTTATAGTGCTTACGCATGCCATGGTTGAAGCCCACCCCCTCGATGACGGAGTCAACGAGCTTCTCCGGGTCAACACCGAACTTCACACCCAGTACGAGTGCCTCGGCATTGGCATTGATACATATGGCAAGAATCAGATTATTCACAATCTTTGCAACCTCACCGGAGCCGACGTCGCCCATATGCCGTATTTCACCTAAGGCTGCAAGAACAGGCCTGCACTTCTCCACAACGTCGTCTCTGCCGCCGACCACCAGCGCAAGGCGACCAGCACGGACGACGTGGGGACCGCCGTTCATGGGGGCACCGATAACCTCAACGTTGCGGGTGCCGAGTACGTCTGCAATCTTCCGTGTAGTCACTGGAGAGATGGTCCCCATATTCACGAAAACCGTGCCTGGACGGGCAGTCTCAATAACCCCGCCTTCGCCAATGGCGACAGCTTCCACCTGAGCCGAATACGGCAGGAACGCTAGAATCACGTCGCTTTGTCCGGCCAAGTCCTTGACCGATGAAGCCTGGATCGCTTGAGGGTGCGCCGCCATTTGTTCGATTCTGGGGTCATAAAGAACCAGGTCAAAGCCTTGTTCTTCGAGTCGACTCGCTGCGTTACCGCCCATTGCGCCAAGCCCAATTATCCCTACTTTGATATTCACGCTACCTCCAAGGTCGGACCCCACCAATGGAAGGGCATTCATCCCAGCTCGCCGTTGCGGGGCTCCGATAAGGGTCATATCGGACTTTATGACTCGCCGCCCATCCAAGTTGTTCATATATAAGAACACCTATATTTGATCACGAACAGAGGTTGTCGCATCGGCGACATTAGGATCGACTGACCCTTTCTTACTGGCCAGCGCCCGCCTCGACACACTCCGGCTCCACAAATGAACGCATACTCCCGTGGCGGCAGCCACAAAAGCTGCACCCAGGATGGCCGACGTTGTGGAGACATGGTCGGAAACCAGGCCGAGGACAAGCCCTGAAACGGGCCGCACGCCGGAGAAGGCCATCACCCATATGGCCATGATTCGTCCGAGGAATTGAGCCGGTGCTCGCTGCTGTACTACGACACCAAACGCCGTGATGCCCATCACCATACTGGCGCCGCCCAGAATAAGCATGGCTGTGGCAAATCCAAGCGACGGAACCAACCCCACCAGGGCCAATGACACCCCGAGGATGACCATGGATAAGAGCCCAACGGATTGCGGCCTCAGGAACGTGGTGAAAACTCGGTAAGTGAGGATACCTACGAGACCACCTAGACCGAATGCGCCTGTCACCCAACCTGCACCGACGGTCCCAATGCCCAGCAGGCTCCCAATGTTCGGTGCCAGCGTGACAGACGCCTCAGCCGCCGCGCTGATAGCTGCAGCAGCGCAGATAGCAGCCAGCAGGGGTTTGTCATTCCACACGTGCTTCGTTACGTCCCGCAGTCGTCGTGGACCGCCCGTGGTGATACTTGGTGTTCCAAGTCGTCGGATAAGGAGGAAAACGCTTGCTGAAACAGCACATATCCCAGCCAAAATTGCCAGCGTCAAGATCGGTCCGACCGCGGAACCGAGCCAAGCCCCAACCAAGGGACCGAGCGTTCGACCCAACGCAGAGGGAAGGAAGTTGAGGGACATGGCCGTTGCGTGTTCGTTCGGACGCGACAACCTCGGGGGTACTGCTTGCAGGGCGGCCGACGCCAACGCGATCCCAACGCCGCAGATTACTGAGGACGCCAGCAACGGCATCTCAACGGGAATGAGGTTCGCCAGTGCCGGGATTTCGAGCCAAATGGCGAGGCTGATGCTGCCGGTTCCCGCACAGAGACCACCTAATACAATGGGAATCCGCGGACCACGTTTGTCCGCCATGCTTCCGCTCAATATGGCGAGGAAGACTTGAGGCAGTAGTTGCGCAGCCAACACAAGCCCGACCCATGCAGCTGAGCCGGTGCGCTCAAACGTGAGGACAACAAAAAGCATGGTCTGCGCCCAGAACGCCGTGACCAGAATCGTCTTGCCGATGAGGGCCGAGCCAAACTCCAGGCTGAGGATCAGTTGAAGAGCATTTCGCGGGCCCTCCTGGTGCGGTTTCAAGGGGGACATTGACTTACGCCGCACGATGGGATGACCTTCTCTGATTTGTCGTGGAATATAGGGCCATGAAGCGGTTCAACGTGGAGCCAAAAACACTTGCAGGAGCAATGCAAAGTTCTCCGATGCCAGCGGTGGCAGAACACAAGTCCTGCCACCGCTTCAGCTCAATTTCTGACAGCTACCCCAGCTGGCTCGACGGAGTGGCTGGGTACCTGCTATCAGGAACTTTCCGCAAGAACCTCGCGGGCGACTTTGAATGCCGCGAGGCCGGCGGGCATCCCCGCATAAACGGCAACCTGCAACAGACACTCTCGGATCTCGGTTCGAGTAAGCCCGTTGGCAAGTCCGGCGCGGATGTGGCCCGCGAGTGCATCAGGCCGCGACATAACTGCCAGCATTCCAATGTTCAGAATGCTTCTGCTGCGCCTGTCGAGCTCCGGGCGGCCCCAGATTTCACCCCAGCAGTATTCCGTCACAAGATCCTGCATCGGACCCGAAAACTCGTCCGCCTCGGCCAAGATCTTGTCAATAACGTCATCGCCATTGATTTCACGCCGGATCCGCAGGCCCTCTTCGTAGCGATCGCCGCTCACTTACCGGTCTCCTTGAGTTCGTGTGCGAAGCCGCTAGGGAGTCCATAGGATTTTGGCTCAACGTAGGCTTCAAGACCCTCGTGGCCGGCCTCCCGCCCTATTCCGCTGTCCTTGAAGCCGCCGACAGGTGCATGGAACCCCGCGGAGTTACCGTTGATTTCAACAGTCCCGGTGCGGATCCGGGAGGCCAGAGCCAACCCGCGGTCAAGATCTCTGGTGAACACGGAACCGTTCAAACCATAGGGAGAGTGGTTGGCCAAATCCACTGCCATGTCCTCGTCGTCGTATCGCAGAACAGCGAGTACAGGCCCAAAGACCTCTTCCAGGGCGATCTTCATGTCCGGCTTGACGTCGGTGAAGACTGTGGGTTCGACAAACCAGCCACGATCCTGGACGGAGGCGCCACCACCAATGACGGCCGTGGCACCTTCGCTCTTGCCTGCCTCGATGTATCCCTGGACGACATCCCGCTGCCGTGCCGTCGCCATGGGACCGATTTGGGTGGCGGGGTCGCGGGGGTCGCCGACCGGCATGGAAGCGACAAGCGCCTGCAATCGGTCGATGAATTCGTCGTGTCGCCGGTTTGAGACAAGAATCCGTGTCTTCAGGCTGCAGATCTGTCCGCTGTTGCGCAAGGATCCCAGCCGCAGGGCCTCTACAGTTGCGTCCATATCAGCATCATCGAGGATGACTGCTGCCGACTTTCCCCCGAGTTCCAGTGTGAACCTGGTGAGGTTCTGGCCGCAGATCGAGCCCAGCCGCCTCCCCACCGCGGTCGATCCTGTGAAAGTTAGTTTGTCGATACCGCGATGGCTGACGAGATACTCGCTGACCTGCCGGCTCGCCGGCACGACGTTGAGCACACCACGCGGCAACCCTGCCTGCTCGAAGAGCTTGGCCAGTGCCAGCGTTGACAGCGGCGTCTCGGACGCAGGCTTGAGTACCATCGTGTTGCCTGTCAGAAGCGCGGGCGCGATCTTTTGGATGGCGACGGTCAACGGCACATTCCACGGGACGATCGCGGCGACAACCCCGAGTGGTTCCCTGGTTACTAGTGCATTGCCTGAGGCTGAGGTTCTGATGTCACGGAATGGGAAAGTCTCGATGAGTTCGATGTAAGCGTCAAGCAGAGAGAGCGGTGCACCCAATTGAATGGCCCTTGACTGGGTGATTGGGCTGCCCATCTCATCCGTGATGAGTGCCGCAAAGTCCTCCCGGCGGTCAGCGATGCTGCTTCTGACACGGCGGAGGATCTGGGCGCGCTCTTGGGGCGCCATGCTGGGCCAAGGCCCTCTATCGAATGCATTCCGTGCTGCCTCGACAGCCCGGTCGATATCGGCAACGGAAGCCTCCGGCACAGAACCGATAATCTCCTCAGTGGCAGGCGAGATCACATCGATACGAGCAGAGCCCGAAGACTCAATCCACTGTCCGTCGATAAAGAGGGATTCATGGGAGCGTGAAAATGTCATTGTTCCTCTAATTTCGTTAGGAATCGTCGGCCGTTGGGGCCGGCTCTCGGATAAGTGATCTACTAAGGTTTCGCCTTAGTAGAGCGGGGTCTGCTGGGCAGGGGTACGCACATTGACGGTTTATGAGACCGAATCTAGCGTTCGGTTTCGCTGCGAGAAGAGCCTCCACGCCTGTGTAGTCCGGCTGATCCTTTTGGCTGGAGATCGTATATGGAAGGCCCATTACGGTGGTGTAGCTGTTGCCATACAGCCGCTCCTCTCATCCCTCGCCTGCTCTGTCCGGGTTCACGCTAAGGGACGCAAACTTGTCCGCGTCGTACCTGTCAGTGAACCAACCCGGAGACGCGTGCATCACGACATCAGCGCTCTTCACGCCAGCCTCAAATTTCCTGGTCGAGCTTCTGGACCAGGTCGGCGCTGCCGGCGAATGTGGCCTTAACCATGATGTCCGGGTACGCCTTCTGGAAGTCAGCGACGATCCTGTCCGAACCTCCCACAGAGAAGTAGAAGTTGACCACACCTTCCTTTTGGCCGTCTCAACGATGCGGGAGCGAAGCTTCGTTCCGTGCAAGCGTGGATAGAACACTGTGGCCTCTCCTTTAAGATCGACTTAGAAATGTGCGGGCCGCCAGGAATCCTGACTCAGAAGAATCGTAATAACGTACACACGTACCGTAACCGGAACGCGAGTGTACGGTCAAGGGTGTGAGGTGGCCCATCGAAAGCATCGGCCGCCAGGAGTGGCCCAACTCGCTGCAAACGACACCTTCGGCTGGGCCTTGTCGTGGGCAGGAGGCCGATTCTCTTCTCGTCGGGCCTTTCCTTATGCCCGGCGAGCACCTGAGAAAAACGCAATATCCGGAGTGGCTGGCTAGTCACGTGGCTGCGGCGGTGAGGGCGTGCCCTACAGACCGATAAGGCGGCGTCCTGTTTGGAGCCCATTAGCCCCTCGGGCCAAAGGGGCGCGATCTGCCGCATTCAGGAACGATTGACTCACCATCCCTTTCGTAATAGCGTACAGGCATTCATAAATATGAGCGATCGGTTCTGCACGCCGGCAATGACGGCTCCCTTCCCGACGACGGCGAACAGTCTGTATGTCGTCAGCCGCCGGAGCTATAAAAGCGATCTGCGTGAGATCCGCACCTAAAAGGGAGTGAGCACCATGAGTGTTGGATACATCGGCCTAGGTCGTATGGGCCGCACGATTCATTGTGGAGCGTGGAATCGATGTCGATTCGCTCGTCGCTGAGCGCTGGAGCCCGGAAAAGGCGTCCGACGCGTTGGAACTTTTCGATAAACAGGCCTCGGGTAAGGGCGTCTTTGTGCCGTCCGGCCGTTGAGCCTGTCATGACGACCATCGTGGGTCTTACCGGCACGAAACCGCGCGGTTTAAGCAAACAACAGGAAGAACTAATGACAGCAACAGCATCCGGAATAGGGGAACACATAAAGGCTTCGAAGGGCCAACCGGATCGCGAGCCGCAGATGAGGCAGTCCGGGCCCGGCTGGCTGCCGGTTGAAGGCGAACGAGTCGAGCTTCGCCGATCGGGCCGGATCGTGCGACAAGGAACGATCGAGACTGTGATGTACGACCGGTCGAGCTTTTGGCTGGCAGCTGACGGAGTGGACACTCGTATCTTCGTTCATCTGAATGACAACGAAGTTCATCTGGATGGCGACAGAATCCAAATTTGGTCTTCAGGCAGTGGGCCTCAGCGCCCGAAGGCGTCGGTCCGGAGTACGTGTCAAAGCAACCTGCCATGACGACTAAGCCCGCTAAGGCGGCGGCGCATTGATACGCTGCCCAGTCGTTCAAACCGATGCGGGTGCCGTTAGGGGTATGCACGGTGGATTCGCTCTCGGTGCTCCGCGGGGTGCATACGGAACGCGTAGCGGAGCGCATCGGCGCGAAGCGGCTCCTCCTAGCCGGCATGGCGTTATTCGTGCTGGCGTCGATCGCCTGCGGCATCGCGCCGGGCATGGGCATGGGCATACTGATCATCGCCCGGTTCGTGCAGGGCGCGGCTGCGGCAGCGATGATGCCAGCCTCCATGGCCTTACTGAACCATGCCTACCCGGTCCCGAAAGACCGGACCCGCGCGGTAGCGATCTGGGCGATGGGCGGGGCGATCGCCTCCACCTCTGGCCCGGTTCTCGGCGGCCTGCTCACGATGGTCAGTTGGCGGCTGATCTTCTTCGTCAACGTCCCTGTCGGGCTGCTGGGCCTCTACCTGATTTTCCGGTCGATCTCCACAGCAAGGCATTCGGCACCGGTTGACTGGGTGGGGCAGATCACCGGAATCCTAGCGATGGCTGGGCTCACCTTCGGAATGATTGACGCCGGCGAGGCCGGGTTCGCCGCACCCCAGGTGATCGTCGCCCTGTCGGTTGCGGTGGCTGCTGCCGTCGCCTTCAGGCTGTTCCAGCGCCGGGCTCGGCATCGCATGGTGCCCGCGGACCTGTTCCGCAACCGCAACGCGGGCATCAGCGTCCTGATCGTTTTCGCGTTCATGGTCGACGGGCTCCCCTTCGTGATGAGCGTGGCCCTGCAACAGCACCGTGGCCTCTCCGCAATTGGACACCTGGTTGGTGTTTCTGCCGATGATGCTCACCGGGCTCTTCCTCACCCCCTTCACGCCCCGCATTGCCGAATGTATCGGCCAGAAAGCCCTTATCGTCATCGGCCTGGTCTCGATGGCGACCGGGCTAGTACTGCTCGCAGTGCTGCCTAACGCACAGCTGTGGCTGATCGCGGTCCTGATGGTCCTGACAGGGGTGGCAGGCCCTTTCGTTATGCCCCCGACCACTTCGATCCTGCTGACCAGTGTCCCGGCCCACCGCGGCGGCATCGCCTCAGGCGTGTTCAACACCAGCCGCCAGATCGGCGGAGCACTCGCCATCGCCGCCTTCGGACTCCTGTTGAACAGCACGTCCTCCCCCACTGGTGAGACTGCGAGTCTGCTTATCGCAGCCGGCGTGGCCGTGCTCACCGCAGGAGCCGCCACACTGCTGCGGATCCAGAGGCCCACGGGCAGGACATGACCATCCGGCTGCCGCTCCACTACGTTCCCGCCCATCCTGAGACCGAGCCGTTCACTGCGGTCGAGGTCGCGGACCAGACAATGATTGGTCAGTGGCTAGACGAGTCGTGGTCGATATAGACCAGCACCGGGCGAGAATGGACGCCTGAGGCCGGACCATTAAAGCCCATGCCAGTCAGCCCTCCACCCAGGTGCCCATCTCGGCAGGAAGAGTGCCCCGCTAGACCCCATGATTGACCGTAGGAGGTAGGATGAACGATCCCAAAACGTCGATACGGCGCAGCCCCCGTGGGCAGGCCATGGCTCCGACAACCATGCCGATTCGGGCTGAGGCCTTCGATGGCCCGCAGGGAACCGTCCTTTACTGGCTCGGCATGGCGGGATTTCTGATCAATGCACGGGGGACGCTGATTATGGTCGATCCGCTGCTTCAGGACTTTGACATGCCTGTGCTCATCGACTTCCCGCTCCAGGCGGCAGACGTCCCCCGGCTCGATGGGATCCTGGTCACGCATGCGGACAATGACCACTTCAGCGTGCCCACATGCACGGCCTTGAATTCAGTCACCCGGCGTTTCCACTCGACCCGCTACGTCGCCGGTCTGATGCAGGAACTGGGCATGCCCGCCGACGGTCACGGCATTGGCGATGCCTTCTCCGTCGCTGGGGTCCGGGTCACGGTCACGCCGGCCGACCATGCTTGGCAGAATGCCGCGCCTCAACCGGGGCAGCGCACTTTCCTCGATGAGGACTCGTGCGGTTTCTGGATCGAAACCGTCGACGGCGTGATCTGGGCACCAGGGGATTCACGGCTGATCCGCGACCACCATCTGACTATGCCGGCCCCGGACGCCTTGCTGTTCGATTTCTCGGACAGCGAGTGGCACTTCACCTTCGACGGTGCCGTCGAGATGGCCAATGCCTACCCCGACGCGGACTTGCTCCTGCACCACTGGGGCAGCGTGGATTCTCCCGAGTTCGCCCCGTTCAACGCCGACCCGGACACGCTCCGGGACGTCGTGGTCAACCCCGAGCGCATCCATGTACTCGCACCGGGCGAGCCTTTCCGGCTGGGCGGCGCGTCCGCACAGGCGCGAAGCAATCAGCGGTTGACGTAGCCGAGGTGGCGGCCGTGACGGTTGCCGCTGCCATTGCTGTGATCCTTCCCGAGCACGGCGCGATGGCCACCGAGGCCTGCACCCGTGGGCCAGCGGAATCTGTAGGCCCCACTCCCCAAGGTGCGACTCTCAAGGGTCGCGGCCCGATGCCGGTCAGAAAAAGTTCGTGTTCCATTGAAGTCTCCTGGCTCAGCCCGCTGGCCTTCATCGCCCTCGTGGTTCGCGCTCACTGCTCGACGACGCTCACGCCGAGCCCGAGCAGCAGCTCGACCGGGCTCGGGCAGGCGCAGCTGCCGCGCGATGAATGTCGCGCGCATGTTTGACACAAGTCGGTCGCCGCTCGAGCTTCACGCATACTCGGTTAAGGACATAGACCCGGGGGTCTATGTGAGGGGTATGTTTTTCGCTCATAAACGAGGAGAAAAGATCCCTGCTAAATCAGCACAAACAGCCCCCTCACACTGCGATCACCACATGTTCACTAACTGTCGAGTTCCGACAGCACGCGCCGGCCAAAGTCGCCGTCGAGGGTGAAGGAAAGAGCTGGTGGTGCATCCGCGTAGGTTCCCGGAACTGGAGGCTCGTCCCTGGTTCGCCGCCGCTCGGATTTCGGTGGTGGTCACAGGAGGCTCAGGGGCAGACGGCTCCGATGCCGATGCCTGCGGTTTTCCACGTAGACCAAGACGCAGCAATCGTGAAAGCTGCGCCCTATTGGCACCGCTCCAGAATTGTCGGCCAGCATCAGTAGAGTTGACCCATGATCCCGGAAGACCGCTTGATGACCGTCAGCTCCGTGCTTCAAGGCGGGTTCACTACAGACAGTGTCTCTGCCTTGGCCTCGTTTTCTGTCCCCGAGGTTCCTAGTTGGATCACAGACATTACTGCAACCACACCCGGCTTCGGCTTGTCGCTGGAGAAGCTTGGCTTAGACGCAACGAAGTTGGTGGATTCCACTGCCATATCGTCGATTGCTAGTGCCGCACTCCTTGGCGACAACTACATGAGTGCGATGGAAAAACTTGGCCTGGACTCGATGAAGTCCTTGGACAAGCCGTTCGCGGGGCTGGACTCAGTCCTAGGCTCAGGACTGGATATGGGCAGCCTGTTCAAGTCCGACATGGTATTCGAGAATTCACTAGCTGCTCTAGGGGCATCTGTGGCCTCCTCGATCGACACGAACTTCATGCAGGATCTTATAGATCAAGCTGACATGTTCAAGGCAGAGATCGAAGCCCTTGACATCGATGACCGAGCAGACGAACTATTCAATGCGCACCCAGGGCTCACGGAATCCATTGAACATCTTCCAATGCTTCTGAGCCTCTCTCAGGAGAACCGCAACCTGGTCATCTGGTTCGTTCGCATAGCAGTGACTCTCTATGTCACCTGCCTCATCCTGAACGTGAGTATGGAGAATGCGGACCTGGCGGCAATCGTGGGCGCGGTGGGTTTGAGCGGGCCGACGGCGGGGATGACAGCTGGCAAAGGTGCCAAGTATCTCCTGGACAAGATTCCGACTGAAGGACAGCAGCCCGACCAGGATTAATGCGCGTTCTAAGCCGACGCTTCCTCGTCACAACGGTCATTGGCCAGCATGCACTTTCGCAAGGAGAAATGCGGCCACGGCGAGCAGTCCGTACTGCGCGCTGTCTACTCGACAGTCCCAGACTCCGCGTCATCAAGGAGGTCGCCGGCGGCAATCCGTTCAGCTGTCCGCCGGTACGCTTCGGCGATGTAATCTTCCAGATCCTGAAGGCCAATGCGCCACAGGCCGCGGCCGCCGACCTGAATTGCGCGCAGCTCTCCACTGCTGATCAGGCCCCGGATGAGGCTCGACTTCACGTTGAGCTCTTCGGCTGCCTGCTCGACTGTCAGGAAGCGCCGCTTTGTGGGTTCGTCTGTCGCCGGTTCATCCTATGTATGGGCTGGCCGATACTGACTAGTCCTTCTGCCGGTGGCCGCGAACCCGGATGACCCCGACGACCCCGCCCAGAGCGAGCGGGAATGCTTGGTTCGCCGCCGCTCGGATTTCGGTGGTGGTCACAGGAGGCTCACGGGCAGAGCGCTCCGATGCCGTTACCTGCGGTTTTGCACATAGACCAAGACGCTTCTACCGGCAGCCGTTCGCCGATGCTGCACTGAAGGCATGCTCAGCTACGAAGACATTATCCTGCTCGGAGAGGAACGGGTCCTCGTCATCCAGAAGCACGAGCAGGGCCGCTGCTGGTGCGGCCTGAGACGAGCGGCCTCGATCGCTAGGTGGCCAGATCAACCGAGATTCTGGCCAACAAAACTGAGACGGGACAGAAGTAGAACCACCGCTACAGCGCCTCTCCCCCAGCTCAGGCCGACGAAACGTGCATTATCGCGTCCCGATCTCCGTCCATGAACGCGCGTGTGGACGGTGTTGCGTTTCATCGGCCGGAAGCCTAGGTGGCTGATCGGAGGCGAAGCCCCTGCATCCCGCCGTCCACAGCTAGGGAAGTGCCGGTCGTGGAACCCGACAGGGGGCTGGCAAGGTACGCTACGGCGCCCGCAACCTCGGCGGCGTTCACCATGCGACCTTGCGGCTGGCGGGCGTTAAGCGCGACACGTTCAGCTTCGGGGTCCGCTGCCGAGTCCAGGAGGCGGCCCACCCACGGCGTATCCACGGTGCCGGGGTTCACGCAGTTCACGCGAATGCCCTCGCGGACGTGGTCGGCCGCCATCGCCAGCGTGAGCGACGACACCGCGCCTTTCGACGCGGAATACAGTGCGCGCTGCGGGAGCCCGGCTGTCGCCGCGATGGAGCATGTGTTCACGATCGCCGCGGCGGGCGAGTTCCGCAAGTGCGGGAGGCTGGCGCGGCTCACACGCACGATTCCCAGCACGTTGACGTTGAAAACCCGGTGCCATTCGGCGTCGTCGTTGGCCGTGACATCCCCTTGCGCGCCGATGCCGGCATTGTTGATAACTACATCCAGTCTCCCGAAGTGCCGGACGGCCGCGTCGACGGCGGCACGTACTGAGGCGTCGCTGGCGACGTTGCATTCGGTGCCGAAGTGCGGGGTTCCGGACGGGTTGAGGTCCAGCACGGCAACCTTCGCCCCGCCCGCGGCAAGGCGGTCAGCAATGGCGGCGCCGATGCCGGACGCACCCCCGGTTACGATGGCGGCCAGGCCCTCGAACTCGTCGGTCATCGGAGATCCCTTCCAGCACGGGCCGTGATGGATGCGACGGGCTCGGAGCCCTGGGCAGCCGCCCGGTAGAATTCCTGGCGTTGCCGCCCAAGTCCTTCAATCTCGAGTTCGACGACGTCGCCTGGCCGGATGTAGGGGAAGCGGCCGGACAGCGCCACACCCTCAGGGGTACCCGTGAGGATGACGTCGCCTGGTTCCAGCAGCATGTATTGGCTGACATGGTGCACCAAAGTGGATGCATCGAAGATGAGGTCGGCGGTGTTCGAGTCCTGGCGAGGCTCGCCATTGACCCACGAGCGCAGCCGCAGCGCCCCGGCGTCGAGCTCGTCCGCCGGAACCAGCCAAGGTCCCAGCGGAGTGGACGACGGCAGTGACTTGCCCTTGGTCCACTGGCCGGCTGCGCCCGGCAGCTGGTAGTCCCGCTCGGAGAGGTCGTTCGCTACGAGGTAGCCTGCGATGCACTCCATGGCATCCTCCGCCGAGGAAAGATATGACGCTTCCTTGCCGACCACGATTCCGAGCTCCACCTCCCAGTCGTACTTCTCCGACGACGGCGGGATGGGGGCGGCATCGAACGGGCCGGCCACAGTGTTGGACGGCTTGAGGAACACGACAGGGATTTCTGGCGGGGCTGACCCGGACTCGGCTGCGTGCGCGGCATAGTTCATGCCAATGCAGACCACCGACCCGGGGCGAGTGATCGGCGCTCCCATACGGAGGCCTTTCGCGGAAATGGCGGGAAGTTCGCCGGATTCCAGGGCTTCGCGGGTGCGGGCGATGCCGCCGCTGGCGAGGAAGCCGCCGTCGATATCCGCGGTCAGCGCCGCCAGGCTGAAGTACTGATCGACGCCGTGGGCGTCCTGTGCGATGACTGCCGGCTGTTCGTATCCGGCCGGTCCTATGCGGGCAAACTTCACGGGAATTTCTCCTCTAACATCCGAACTTTAGCTGTATTTCTCCGATCAATACTACGCAAAAGTGCGCCATTGACAAGCCATACATCCGATGTTTAGGGTTGGGTTCAGACTTCAATACGCATGGCCCCCAATACCGACCCTCCGACGAAGGATGAGGCAGAGGCAGGGCCGAAGCAAAGCAAGGAGCAGCATGAGCATTATCACTGCAGTGGATACCTTCGATGTCCGCTTTCCCACATCCCAGGGGCTGGACGGCTCGGACGCCATGAACCCGGATCCCGACTACTCGGCGGCGTACCTCATCATCCGCACGGATGCACAGGACGGCCACGAAGGCCACGGCTTCGTCTTCACGATCGGCCGCGGCAATGAAGTGGAGGCCGCGGCCATCGAAGCACTGCGCCATCACATCCTGGGCCGGGAAGCGGAGGAACTCCTCGGCGACATGGGGGCCACGTGGAAGCTGCTGGTCCACGATTCCCAGCTGCGCTGGCTTGGACCGGAGAAGGGCGTGATGCACATGGCGATCGGCGCCGTGGTCAACGCACTGTGGGACCTTAAAGCCAAGCGTGCGGGACTTCCGCTGTGGGATCTGCTGTCCCGCATGAGCCCGGAAGAGCTCGTGTCCCTCGTCGACTTCCGGTACATTACGGACGCACTGACTCCGGAGGAAGCGTTGGATATCCTGCGCCGCGCGGCACCGGAGAGGGAAGAGCGCCGTGCCGGGCTTCTCATCGAGGGCTACCCGGCATACACGACAACGCCGGGCTGGCTCGGATACAGTGACGAGAAACTCGCTCGGCTGGCCAAGGAAGCCGTGGCCGAAGGATTCACGCAGATCAAGCTGAAAGTGGGCGCCTCCCTGGAGGATGACATCCGGCGCGTCCGGATCGCCCGGGAGACGGTGGGCCCGGATATCAGGATCGCCGTGGACGCCAACCAGCGCTGGGATGTTGCCGAAGCGATCGAATGGGTGGGGCACCTGGCGCACTATGACATCGCCTGGATCGAGGAGCCCACCAGCCCTGACGACATCCTGGGTCACGCCGCTATCGCGAAGGCGCTGGCACCTATTGCCGTAGCCACCGGGGAGCACGTCCAGAACCGCGTGGTCTTCAAGCAGCTGCTCCAGGCCGGGGCGGTTGACGTTGTGCAGATCGATGCCGCGAGGGTGGCCGGTGTCAACGAGAACATTGCCATCCTGCTCCTCGCTGCGAAGTTCGGGGTGCGCGTCTGCCCGCATGCAGGCGGCGTGGGGCTGTGCGAAGCCGTGCAGCACCTGTCAATGTTCGACTTCGTGGCGGTCTCCGGAACCAAGGACGGCAGAATAATCGAGTTCGTCGACCACCTCCACGAGCACTTCGTCACTCCCGTTGACGTCCACGACGGCCGCTACTGGCCCCCATCCGCCCCTGGCGCCGGCAACGAAATGCTCAGCCAGGCCCTGACCCACTACAGCTTTCCCGGCGGTGCAGCCTGGGCCGCGGCCCCATCAGCGCTCGTCAGCCTCACCTCATCGTAAACATTGCCACGTGCGGCAGCAGCGGCCGCCGGCCGCGGCAGTGTCAGCTACCTACACAGCTCGACTAGGAGTCACCCATGATCCCGCACGCACCCTGGTTTACCGAGGCCCGGCTCGGCATGTTCATCCATTTGTGCCTCTACGCCCTGCGGGCACGGCATGAATGGGTCATGAACCAGCGTCCGGACGTCGCAGTGCCCGTCGTCGAAACTTTTCCTGAAGCCCGGGGTGTAGCGTGACCGAAACCATCGCCCTGCACACCCGCCTCAAGCCCGGCGCGGCCGAGGAATACGAGGTGGCGCACGCGAACATCCCCGCTGAGCTAGTGTCCGCCCTGCGGGATGCGGGAGTTCTGAACTGGCGGATCTGGCGTAGCGGCGAGGACCTGTTCCACCTACTGGACGTTCGGGATTATCAGGCCATGCGGCACGCGCTGGCCGAGAACCCGGTCAACGTTATCTGGCAGGAACGGATGTCCGCCCTGCTGGCGGTGGAGGATGATTACTCGGGTGACGACCGGGGCATCTCCAAGGTGTGGGAACTGTGGGAACGGCCATGAGCGAACTCTCTTTCGATCGGCTCGGTTTCGGGGCCGCGGGCATTGGAAACCTCTACCGTGCGGTGGACGACGCCGCCGCCCAGGCAACCGTCGAGGCTGCCTGGGCCGGCGGCATCCGCTACTTTGACACTGCACCGCACTACGGCCTCGGACTCTCGGAGCGCAGGCTTGGCCTCGCCCTTCGCGGCAAGCCACGGGACGAATTCCTGGTGTCCACGAAGGTCGGCCGGCTCCTCGTTCCTGCAACGAACCCGGAGGGCGCGCGTGATGACGAAGGCTTCGATGTCCCGGCAGACTTCCGGCGCGTCTGGGACCCCTCCGAGGCAGGCATCCGGCGAAGCCTGGAGGACTCACTTGATCGTCTCGGCCTGGACCGCGTGGACATCCTCTATCTTCACGATCCCGACGCTTACGACTTGGAAGCCGGGATCTCCCAGGCGCTGCCCGCGATGGAGAAGCTGCGCGCCGAAGGCCTGGTCGAGGCCATCGGTGTCGGCTCCAACTCCAGCGATGCCCTCCTGGAATGTGTGCAGCGATCCGAGCCTGACCTGGTGATGCTGGCCGGACGCTACACCCTGCTTGAACAACCGGCCCGGGAGCATCTCCTGCCGTCCTGCATCGAGCGCGGGGTGGGCGTCGTGAACGTGGGCGTCTACAACTCCGGGCTCCTCGCCCGCCCCACGATCAGCGATGACGCGCACTACAACTACGCCCCCGCGCCGCAGGAGATCCTGGACCATGCACGCCAGCTCGCGGCATGTTGCGCCGAATACGGTGTGGAACTCCCAACAGCTGCACTCCAGTTCAGCCTCCTGCACCCGGCGGTCCGCACTGTCGTGGTCGGCGCCTCAAACCCGGCCCAGATAAGGCAGAACATCGCCCGGATGAACCAGACCGTTCCGGAGGAAATGTGGGAGGAGCTGCGACGCCGGTCGCTGGTGCCGGCGTGACCTTCCGCGTGGACGCCCATCTGCATCTTTGGAACCTCGAATCCGGCGGATACGGCTGGCTCGGGCCGCAGCACGGGCCGCTCCACCGCAGTTTTTCCGCGGAGGAGGCCAGGCAAGAGCTGGCCTCCTCCGGGGTGGGCCGGGCCATCCTGGTCCAGGCCGACGACACACTGGCGGACACCCGGGCAATGCTCGATGCCGCCCGCAACAACGACTGGATCGCAGGGGTGGTCGGCTGGATCCGCCTGGACACACCCGAAGAAGCGGCACGGCAGCTGCATGACTGGCTCGACGAGCCCGGTTTCTGCGGAATCCGGCACCTGGTGCACGGCGACCCCCGCGACGACTTCCTGGCCCTTCCCGCCGTCCGCGAGTCGCTAGAAGGGGTCGCGGCGGCAGGGATCCCTTTCGACGTCCCCGACGCCTGGCCCCGGCACTTGTCGGCAGCCGCGGACCTGGCCGAGGCCATTCCGGAACTGACCGTGATCATCGACCACCTCGGCAAACCACCGCTCGGTACGCGTGATGAGGCCAGGTGGCGGGCCCAGCTGGCACGATGCGCCGCGCTGCCCAACACGGTGGCCAAGGTCTCCGGGCTGCGGCTGCCCGGTGTCCCGTACACGGCCGCAGCCCTGCGTCCGGCCTGGGATGCTGCGGTGGAGATCTTCGGTCCAGCACGTTTGATGTATGGAGGGGACTGGCCGGTGAGCATCCTTGGCGGCAACTACGCCGATACGCTGGCCGTGCTCCAGGAACTGATCGGAACTCTTGATCGAGCTGACGCCCTGAACATCTGGTCCGGCACCGCCCGTCGTATCTACGGCCATGCCATCTGGGATGAAGGCGAAACGGCTCAGTCAGGTACTTAGAGCGCCTGCCGCAGCCAGGTCTCGACGCCGCTGATGTGTACGGTGACCAGGGCGCGGACCAGCTCAGCGTCTCCACGTTCCAGGGCGTCCGCGATCGCTTTGTGCTCGGCCAGCGTATGCGCCACGGCCTTCTCCTGGGTGAGTCCGCGCCAGATCCGGGCACGGACCGTGCGGCTGGACAATGCCTCGAGGAGACTGGCAAGGTAGGCGTTGCCCGCGGCCTGGGTGATAATGCCATGGAATTCCAGGTCGTGGGCCACGAGATCCTCAACGTCCGTGTTTTCGTCGATCCCGTCCATAGTGGCCCGCAGGCTGGTCAGCTCATCCGGCTTGATTTTCCCGGCGGCTAGAAAGGCGGAAGCTGGCTCAAGGATACGCCGCACCTCGAAAAGCTCCAGAACGGACCTGTCCTGGTGGAGCTCCACCACGAAACCCACGGCTTCATTGAGCAGCTTCGCGTCCAGACTCGTGACGTAGGTTCCGTCTCCGCGCCGTACATCCAGCACCCGGATCATCTCCAAGGCCTTGACAGCCTCCCGCATGGAACTGCGGGACAGTCCGAGGCGCTCACTTAGTTCCTTCTCCGGCGGAAGCCGATCTCCGGCTTTGAGTTCGCCACGGATCAACATGTCTTTGATCTTGTCGATCGCCTCGTCTGTCACAGCCATGAGACAATCCTAAGCCAATCATCCGATGTCTGGTGCTTTAGAGGATTAGAGCCGACGCCACCGCACCCCAAGTGTCTCGGCGTCGCCGCGAAGAGATTCAGTGGGACGCATTCGGCTGCAGTGAGGGCACCCTCTGCCTTCCTGGGTGGACCGGGACACGGCCCGGAATCGACCGGTCTCGGGCTGCGTGCCGGGTCACAGACCGTTCAAGCGCCCGCGGGAACATCCGACGCTTCTATAGCCGGCCGTTTTGGCGACTTCCCGCGGACACAGCTCTGGGCTTCCGCCCGGGCCCGACCACCGGGAGTCCCGCAATCGGGAAGACGCTCGGCAAACCGACGGCGGAGGCACCGGAACCGTCTCAAGCGGAACGGTGACGGTCTCCCCCACCCACTCTGATGTCGGTCATCATCGGCGTTGCCATCTGACAGGACGTTGGTTTCGCATTCCTCGTGATCGTCGGAGCAATGGACGACGTGCCGGTGACGGTCTACGAGGCCGCGTCGATTGAGGGTGCTCCCTAGTTCGCCAGTTCTTCTCCATCACCGTTCACCTTGGGCACTGGGAGTCGTCTACGTAGCGCTCTGCCTCCCGACCTGCACACTCATCCAGCATCGCTTCTACCTCGGGGTCCCAGGTGAACTGCAGGAGGCCGCGGCGCTGGAGGGTCTTGGCCTACTTCAGACTTTCGTTCGCATCGTTTTGCCGTTGTCGAAGGGGCCAATCGCTGCAGTCGGGATGGTGAACGGCTTCTTCATTTGGGGAGAGACACTACGATTGTGCTGTTGCAGTCCCCGAGTCGCACGATCCCCGTTGGCTTGCTCGATTTCCAAGGCCAGTTCAGCAACAACATGGGAGCCATCTTCGCCGGGCGTACGCTCGCGACGGTTCCTCTCGCATCCGAACGCTCGTTTCGCCGTCGCAGCCTCGCAGTGCCCGGTGCCTACCTCTGGCCCGGATTCGGCGAGAACTCGTGTACTCGAGTGGGATCATGATCGCGTGGCAGGCTCGGTAGCCGCAGTGGACGGGCCGCAGAATGGCAGCATCGCGGACGGGGCCCGGCGCAGCTCCCACACTGTGCCTTCGGCGGCCGCGGTCTGCTCTGAGGAGATAGTCGCGCCCAAGCGGAGGCCGACTCGATCGAGGAGCTCTTCGACACCTTCGACGATCGCGTACCGGCGACTCTGTACCGGCAGTTGGAGCAGCTTAGGTCTCGGCTGGCTTAACGGTCTTGTTGCCGAACCCGACAAGCAGCGCGACGATCATTGTCGGCTGGGCCTTGACAAGCTCTCTCCTTTCCCGGTCCTGGCGGGTGTCAACCGCACCACGACGCCTTCAAAGTCTCGAAGGCCGTCGATCCGTAGTTCACCCTCCTCCACGAGGAGCGAGGTCGAACCGCATGACAGTGATTCCTCGATGCTCCAGGACCCGTTGAGCGGTATCTGCACGCTGCCGGGTCCCTTGGAGAAGGTGTGCAGCACGACCAGCAGCCCTCTGCCGTCGTCGGCGTAGCGGGTGACCGATTGCCACCCCGTTGGATGCCGCATGGAGGGCCCGCGCACGCCTCCCCGGCGCGACCGGCCGGATCGTATGATGGGTGACGCCCTCTGGTACAGCGCGATCGCACGACGCACGATGTCCCACTGCCGGTCGTCGAGACCGACGATGTCTCCGGAGAGGCACATTCGACCGATGAAAGTGGCGGCGAGGCTGTAGACCAGGCGCTGGTCCGTGTCGGAGGGGTGGAGCACCGACCAGATCTGCATTTGACGGGCGAGCATGACGCGAAGCAGATTCCCGGCGATGAGCGGGATCTCCGGCAGCTCGTGCGCGTCCGAGAACGAGCTCATCGCCGTCCTGCTGATCATGGAAGGTTCGAGGCGGTGGCCACCGCTCGCGCAGTTTTCGATCACCAAGTGCGGCAAGCGAGTACGGATTCCATCGAGGAAACGGTATCCGGCGAGTACCTGCCGGCGCAGACCCTCACCGAGCCCGTCCGCGTGTTCGGTACCAAGCCCGAGGTGCTCGTTGTAGTCGACCTTCAGATAGCCGAAACCGTCCTGTTCGAGTCGGTCGACGACCCGGGCAGTGAGGTAGTCCACGGCGAACGGGTCCGTCAGATCCCAAAAACGGCGGTTGCCGGCTGTGAACGGCGCGCCATCGCGCTGCAGAAGGTGGTCGGTCAGCGTGAAGGCGGTGGAGTCCTCCCCGACGGTCTCAAACTCGAACCACAGACCTGGGGTCATCCCACGCTCGCGGATGCGGTCGGCGACTTCCTTCAATCCGTGCGGAAACAGATCGGGACTCGGTATCCAGTCGCCGTGCCCGAGCGCCCACGACACATCCGATGCGGTGTCGCGATACCACCCTGCATCGATCACGAGGTACTCCACGCCCTCGCCGGCCAGGCGGTCGGCGAGGGCGATGAGACGCTCGCGGTCGGGGTTGCCCCATGAAGTGCACCATTCGTTGAAAACGATAGGCAATGAGCTCTCGCTCTTAGGCTGGGCATCGGCGGCCTCGTTTTGGGCTGCTACCAGGCGATCGGCGACGTCGTCTACAGTGCCTTGCGTGCAGCTCAGGATGGCAGTTGGGGCAGCCAGGCGCTCGCCCGGCATGGCAGTGTGTGACCAATGACCGAATTCGCGGTCAGCGAGGCCCCCCGATATCGCCACGTCGTCGCCGAGCCGGGCGATCTCCATCTGCCAGCTCCCAGCCCAGACTAGCTGCGCCCCCCACGTTACCTGCGCCACCGTGTCTTCGACCGCGAGGAAGGGAAACCAGCCGCGGGCCGGCATCGTGCCAACCTGGCCAAACCGTTCGCTCAGTCGGGCGATCCCTAACCAGGATCTCTCGAGCTGCAGGTCCTCGATCGTGTCGCTAACCGGTTGAGCCTCTGCGCTCCAAGAGCTGCGCAGCCTGTGCACGACGAGTCGCCCCGGGCTGTCGGCAGGATCGAACGGCGAGATACCCGAGAGGTTGAAGGAGGTGAGGGCGTCGACGGTGACCGGTTCTGGTGAATCGTTGACAAATTCCACCTCCACCCTGAGGTGGCTCTCCCCCGCCCGGTGGATCAGCGTGTGCTCAAGGCTGAGACCGTCGGCGGACCGCACCGCGGTGATAATGCGGGTGACGAGTCCGACACGCTCAACCAAGTGGTCCGCAAGGCGAAAGCGGGAGGTGGAAGGCGACCACCGCATGGTGCGTCCTTGCCCCCACCCGCCCGTAGCAGCATCTCCTCGCAGACTCACGTGCACCAGCGGGTCTACTGTGCGCGCGGGCGGGTTGCCAGCGCCGGGTTGAGTTGAGATGTAGGGCTCGTCGCCGATCCCACCGCGTGCCAATACTGGCTGTACCGAAGTAGGACGAAGCATGAGTCCAACTTGGTCTGAGTCATCCACCCAATAATGGGCCGTCATGTCACCCAGGTCGTATGCCGCTAGCTCACGCATTGTTGTCTCCCAATTTTCCTACGCACCCGCCAGATCGGCGAGGGCCTCAGCCCAGACCCGTCGCGGGTCGGGTCGCGAGGGGTCGGACATGCTCGTGCAGGTGTACGCAACGGCCATGCCCGACGCAGGATGAGCAAACGCGAAGTTTCCACCAGCCCCCGGGTGCCCAAAGGTTCCACCGGTCGCGAACCGCCCGGTCTCGAACTGCGACCCCAACCAAAAACCGAGCCCGAACTCGGCAAGCTGTTGGTTGGGCACGCCGGCCAGCTGAGGAACGGGGCCGAGGCCCACGGTGCGCGGCCGGGTCACGAGGTCTAGCGTCCCGGGCGAGAGCAGGCGAATGGAGTCGACCTTACCGATGGTGGCGGCGTAGATCTTTGCCACCGACCGTGCGCTCGCAATGCCCCCTGCCCCGCCAAACTCCATCTGATGTCCTTCGGCGCTGTTGAGAAACTCGACCATGTCGGGGATCGACTGCACCTCTTCGAGCAGCTCACGGACGACTGGATCCGACATGTCCACTCCGTGCGATGACCACAGCTCGGCTGGTTCGACGGGGGGTGCAGAGTTCCACGCGCTGCGGTTTGTGACGTCGCCCTCGCGGTGCGTGGGCAAGCCTCCGATCCAGAAGTCGACTCCCAGTGGCTTGGCGACGAGTTCAGCGAAGAGTTCGCTCACACTCGTGCCCGTCACCCGGCGCACCGCCTCGCCGTTGAGATAGCCAAAGGTGAAGGGGTGATACCACGATGCGGTCCCTGGCAACCACAGTGGTTCGGCGGCAGCCAGCACCTCCGTGCACAGCTCCCAGTTCGGCAAGTGCCGACTTTCGATTCCAGCGCCCGATGGAAAGAAGGGAAGACCGGCTGCATGGCTGAGAAGGTGGGCAAAGGTTGTGTGCTCTTTGCCCTTGACGCCGAACTCTGGCCAGACAGACGACACAGCTGCCTCGGGGTCGAGCTGGCCCCGTTGGATGAGCATCGCAACGATGATCGCAATCATGCCTTTGGTCGTCGACCACAGCACGAACAGGGAATCGCCGTCGATAGGTAGCTGTGTTTCGGGGTCGGCCCCCGTCCACAGATCGACGACGACGTTGCCGTTCTGATACACGCACAGTTGGGCTGCGCCGGGATCGTCTGATTGCCCACGCTCGAAGGCATCGGCGACTAGCTCGAAGCCTGGAGCAACGTAACCGTGAATCATGGAATGAGCTCCTCTGCTCGCAGACGTGTCCACAGTTCTGTGGTCACAGTAATTCTCCTAGGTATGGGTGCGGTCAAAGAGCCGAGCGAAGAACGGCCTCGCCGCCAAGCAGAGGCCGTTCTCCGAGGGATTTACCGCTAGTGGAGCAGGATTACCTGCAGGGTGCTTCCTCCCGTCGGGTAGGTGCCCCCGGCCCGTGGCTGGTCATCGTTGCCCGGCAACGTCTCCCAGCGCAGAATATACTGCCCTCCCGCTGTGGCGCCGGCGAGGTCGTTCGCGATGAGGACCTGTAGCCCCGGGAAGGTCCCGGTCACCGTTGTCACCGAAGCGGGCAGCGGCTGCGTGGGTACCTGGGCAATCCGATTCAGCGACGAGTCGATGATGATGGACTGCCTGCCGCTGCTGCCGTTGCAGAAGAAGTCAACGCTGATGTCGCCGTTGGACAGGACACGAGAACCCTGCATGGCGACCTGGAAGTTGAGACTCCCTCCGCCCCCGAAGCTCCAACGTCCGGTCCAGTTCGTGATCTGGTTGATCTGCCACGTGCCGGAGGCCGTCGGACGCGCGGCGTACACCTGCGACCGGCCCTGAGCATCGTACTTGTGGTAGGTGATGAGGACCTTGCCCGAGGCGTCGAAACCGATCTTCGCGTTGCCGTTCAGCAGTCCACCCTGATCGGGGACCGGGTCGATCACGTCACCTTGGCCGTACTTGAGCGGCGTCGTCAACGGCGTTCCGCTGTTTGTCACCCAGTTCACGAGGTCCTGGCTTTTCGCGTACGTCAGCATGCTGTTCGTCGCCGCGTCAGGCGTGTCACGCCAGACCCAGATCATATGGAACCAGCCGTCGGGCCCCTTCGTCGGACCTTGGAAGTACGAACTCCACGTTCCCGAAGGGTTGCTCGCGGACCCGTTTCCGTCGAAAATCGGCTGGGAGACGAGGGGCGACCACGAGCTCGTCGACTCGTTGTACACATTGAAGTACGTCACGCCATCGCCGGACCCACCCTCGCGGTAGTTGAAGACAAGGCTTCCGTCCGAGCGGTTCACGAACTCGGGATAGGTAACCGAGCCCTCTGCGGCGGCGCTCACCATGTTGTTGACCTTTACCAACGTGCTGATGTCGCCCGGGGTGGTGGTGCGGAAGTAGACCAACGGAACGTTGTGCATGTTGCCCGAGACATGGAGGTTCCCACTGCGGTCAAGCCCCATGGAAACGTAGTTGTGGCTGTCCCATCCGAGAGTCGACGGAAGGGTCTTGTAGACCCATGCGCCACCAATTGTGTGCTTGGCGACGGTCATGCCGCGGTTCACGTCGTAGTACGCGACGTACTGGTCGTTTCCACTGGTGAGAAGTCCCTGCCCCACTTGCATGCCGGCCCATGTCGACCCGACCGTGCTTGTCGAAACGACAGTCAGGTTGGGATCCGGGTAGGTGTAGCTATCTCCGCCTGGTGCGCAGTTGAGGGGACCGGGAGGCGAAGCAGCGGGGCTCGTCGTCGAAAGGCTGAAGGTCTGCCCCCGTAGGTTTCCACTGTTGGAATACAACCCCGCACGGCCCCCCGTGACATTCGGGTCGACAACAGCAGCGGTGTAGGTCTGGTCCGCAAGCTTGGCTCCCGATGCCACATTGACTACTTGGGACCGAAATGAGTTACCTGTGCGTGTCAGCGTGAGATCAAGTTGCGTGCCGTACGCGGCAACGATTGTGCCGCTGGCGAGCACGCTGGCCGTCGAGCTGTTGGACATCTTCAGCAACTGCCAGCGCCCGTTCGTGCCCGTTCCAGAACCGGTCGTGACCCGGAGCACGTAGTAGTTCAGGCTGGTGGCACTCGTTCCCTGAAGGTTTCCCACGACGCCCACCCACTCTGATCCTCCCGGGGTTCCGGTCGTGACGATATTGGTCCGCGCAGAGACGGTGTAGTCATCGCCGAGGGCGAGGGGGTTGTAGGTGGCGACGGCGTTGCTGGTCGAGCTGCTTGCCAATGCGGCACCGCTCGCGATACTCCAGGTACCGCGATCTGATGTCCACGAACTCCCGAGGGCTCCGTCGGCGCGTTCAAAGTCGTCCGCCGCGGGGATGGTCGTCGACAGACCCCAAGTCTGTGCTCTCAGGTTTCCGCTGTTGGAATACAGTCCAGCACGGCCTCCGGTGACATTCGGATCAGCCGAGGTGTACGTCTGATCAGCGAGGGTGGCTCCCGACCCGGCGTTGAGTACTTGCGACCGCAAGGAGTTGCCCGTGCGAGTCAGGGTCAAGTCGAGTTGCGTGCCGTACGCGGCGACGATGGTGCCGCTGGCAAGCAGTCCGGTGCTAGTGCTGTTGGTCATTTTCAGCAACTGCCAGCGCCCGTCTGTGCCAGTTCCAGAACCGGTCGTCACCCTCAGCAGGTAGTAGTTCAGGTTCGAGGCAGTGGTGCCTTGAACGTTGCCGGCAACACCTGCCCACTCCGATCCCGTTGGGGTTCCCGTTGTCACGATGTTGATCCGCGCGGAGACGGCGTAGTCGACGGCGATGGGCAGGGGGTTGTAGGTGGTTACGGCGTTGCTCGTCGCGCTGGTTGCCAGGGCGGCACCGCTTGCGATGCTCCAGGTGCCGCGGTCCGACGTCCACGAGCTCCCGAGGGCTCCGTCGGCGCGTTCGAAGTCGTCCGTCCCCGGGTTAGTCGCTGCTGCTGCACTGAATGGACTCGCTAGCGCGAGTGCAGTCATGATCAACACCGGAACGAGGAGTCTTGCGACAGCTCTTTTCGGTCTTGAGGCGGGTGAGTACATCATTGTCTCTTCCTTTCGTTGGGTTCCGACCAAACCGCGCTTCCAATCGACTAGGGAAATGAAGCCTCGCTTGGTTGGTCATTGGGAAGCGCGAGTATGCGCTGCAGGTAGCTGTTGCGGAACGTCGAACATGGTCGGAAAAGTGCTGGGGCCGCAAAAATCGGTTCGCGCCCGACCAGGTTGATCCGGACGTTTTCCAAATCGCTGACCGCCGCGAGGGGTCATGATGACGACCGAAGCTCGACAACAGGATCGTCTTCGCTGGCCGAATGTACCGTTGCATGTCCTATCGACGAGGAGCTGGAGTTGCCCCGGAATCACCATTGCGAAACGTTACGCTCGCATCATTCGCAGGTCAACCCTTTGTTTGCCACGGAAATGACCCTGATGAGTGACACGTGCGCCTGGAAGGCGAATCGTTTCAGCATCGGGCCCGTCTCAGCGAGTCGATTGGTCCCGCTGGATCGACGAGCGGGTCGCTCTATTTGAAGGGCCCGAAGTACCGGCACGGACCCGGGCGGCAGCGCCAGGGCATCGTCAGTCCTGCCAGGCGGTGCCGATCTTCCCGGAGACAGCGGAGTCGGCAAGTCGACATGCCTCTGCGGCGTCGCTGGGTGGGTGGGAAGCCATGGGTGACGATGTCGGCAGGGTGCAGTCCCCACCTGTCGAGTCATTCCAGCGATCTGTCATGTTCACTGTTGAGGTCACCCACGATCGACTTCCGCACCATCGAATTATGGCGCAGACGACGTCACTCCCCCGAGCGACATAGCAAGCTGGGCAGACCCGCCATAAGACAAAACGTTATGACATGCCTTACGAGGCGTGAAGATAGTTCCTCCTTTGCGGAGCTAAGCCTTTGCGCCCTACGGACACGCGGATTCGCACCAAGTGATGGATCAGGCGGGATCCCCACACAGTTGATTTGCGCTGCGTGGCGTTCTATTCTGAGTGAAACGTTTCGCCTTACTGTTAGCTCAAGGAGTCTCATGTCTGCCGCTGGTCTGCCTGTTGTCATTGATCCTGCGACTGCGCCTTCTCGCACCCTTCGCCCCGGTATGAGGATTCCCGCAATCGGAATGGGCACCTTCGGATCCGACCATTACGGTCCCGCCGACATCGCGGCGGCGGTGATGCAAAGCCCGGCTGAGGCTCCTGTGCCAACCGCCGTTCATATGGATTGGCCCAGGGGTTCAGTCGCTCAGCCGCCGAACCGACGCACCGATCTCCAGGTGCCCCGGAAGCTCCAGAACGACGCGGCTCCTCGGCCCGTCCGGATTGTCCAGCCGGGCATTCATTATTCGAGCGGCCTCGGTTGCGATCTGTTCGACGGGCTGCACGTAGACCGTCAGTTTCGGGCGCGTTACCTGAGCGAGCTCCACAGAGTCGAAACCGACGAGGGAGACATCGCGCCCGAGGCGGAGCCCCGAGTCGTTCAGGGCGGCCACGGCGCCTACGGTCAGGTCGTAGTTCCCTGCGAACACCGCAGTCGGGCGCGTGTCTGCCGCGAGCAATCGCATCATCGCCGCATATCCGGAGTCCACGTTGAGAGGGGCGCGTTGGATGTGGTCTTCGGCGATTGTGATGCCGGCAGCGCGAGCGGCCGCGAGGAAGCCGTCAAGCCGGCCCTGCAGGCTCCACATTCCTTCTTCGCCCACCAGGGCGCCGAGGGTTCGGTGGCCGTGGTCAATCAGGTGCTGGGTTGCAACCTTGCCCGCCTGCACGTTGTCAAGGGTGACGGAGTCCGCGTCAAGGCCGCTTGGGCACCAGTCCACGGTGACGACAGGGATGCCAATCGAGACCGCGGTCTCGAGCGCCGAGGAGTCCGCCAGGGCGGGAACGCCGATGATGCCGTCGACCCTTCTGCTGAGAAGCAGCTCGACTGCATTGACGCTGGACGGAGTTCCGTCCTGCTCGTTGGAGGTCAGGAGCACTCCGATGCCCTGACTGCGCAGGTACTTTTCGATTCCGACGACGATCTCGAGGTGGAAGGGAACCTGGAAAGAGGGCAGCAACACGCCGACGGTTCGAGTCACACCGCGCCTCAAGCTGCTGGCGAACGCGTTCGGTCGATAGTTCAGTTCCGCGGCCGCCGACTCAATCACTTCTCGGTTCGAGGAAAGAACGTTTCGCCCGTTGTAGTACTTCGAAATCGTCGCCAACGACAAACCGGTCAATCGCTGGATGTCCTTGTAAGTTGCGGGAGATCTGCTGCTTGTCGACAATTTCGATCCTTCGTATCGCGAGTTATGGGCACCGTTCGCGCTCATAACGATGCTATCCCGAGTCTACCCATGATCCGCGAACCTTTAGTCGTTTCGCTCTGTCGCACAATCATGATCACTTACCAGGCAGGCGCGAAGCAGCGTCTCGCCAAACCACGCCAAGGAGAGAGTAATGACCGATAGTCCCACCCTGCCCGAATGGGCCAGACAGTCCACCCTGGGCATTTTCATCCACTGGGGGCCGTACTCGGTTCCTGCATGGGCCGAGCCGACTGGCGCATGGGGCGCTGTACCCGAAGAGAAATGGTTCTCCCACAACGCGTACGCCGAGTGGTACGCGAACACATCCCGGATCGCGGGATCGCCGGCGGCGCTACACCATGCCGCTGAGTACGGAGACAACACGTACGACGCCTTCCTTGATCGATGGAACCCCGACCAGTTCGATCCGTCCGAATGGGCCCGGCTGTTTCATCGGGCCGGTGCGGACTATGTCATCCCCGTCACGAAGCATCACGACGGGGTGACCCTGTGGGACGCGCCCGGTGCCGGCAGGCTGTCCACGGTCGCTCGGGGACCCAAGCTCGATCTCCTCGCTCCGCTCGCTGAGGCTGTGCGCAATGAGGGAATGCGCTTCGGGGTCTACTACTCGGGCGGGCTTGACTGGGCCTTCACGGATTTCCCTCCTATCGAATCGATGTCCGATGTTACCGAGTACCGCCCCAACGACGCGGAGTACGCCGAGTACGCGACCGCACACGTCCGTGACCTGATTGACCGTTACAAGCCCGCAGTGATCTGGAACGACATCGAATGGCCGGACGCGGGTAAGGCTGACGGCTCTCTCGTGCAACTGCTGGAGTACTACAAGAGTGTGGTGCCCGACGGCATCGTCAATGACCGATGGGGCGCACCAGTGTGGGACTACCGAACCAGCGAGTACTCGCACGATACACAGAACGAGCGGGGGGTCGGCTGGGAGCACAACCGCGGGCTCGGGTTTTCGTTCGGTTACAACCGCACAGAGGATGAATCCTTGACGCTCTCTGCGCGCGAGCTTGCTCGCGTGTACGCCGACATAGTTTCGCGCGGCGGCCGTCTCCTGCTGAACATCGGGCCCGAGGCCAGTGGGCGGATTCCCGACATCCAGCGCCGGACCCTCGAAGGGTTCGGCGAATGGAGTCAGAATCTGAAGCCCTACACGCTCGACAGGTCACCGATTGAGCCCGGCACTGTAACCATCACCGGCAGCGACTGGTGGGTTGCGTGGCGCCACCGCGACTCCATCGTCGTGGTGGCGGACAACCCCCTCTCCATTGTCCGCACGGATGAGGGCCTCAACGCGGTCATCGTCGGGCTGCCAGCGGCTGAGGATGCAGCATTGAACCCGAAAGCAAAGCGTTTCTCACCCGCGGACCGGTGAGGGAGAACGACATCTAGCAAGAATCGAGACACTCAACTCCGGCGGTTTTTACGCCGACGGAGCGAAACGATTCATCCTACAGAATCACCGATGTCACACAGCAATCACAAGGGAGTGAAAATGCACCAGAACCAGGTTCAGCGGGGGGCACGCACGCCCGTTGCCTCAATCAGTGCCTTCATAGGCGTGACTGCGCTCCCCCTCGCCGGCTGCACCATCTCACCCGCACCTTCGGCGTCGGATGGGAAGCCCGAGGGATGGGGCCATCATACTTGTCACACGAAACGATTCGCTATAGAATTTGTAACAGCCCGAGCACCACAAAGGAGTGAAGTGTGAATCACAGTTCCCTGCCGAGCGATTTCACGGCGGAGATGACTCGGCCGCCGCATATCTCGAAGAAGAGAGGCGCTTCATGGCGTTGACGAAGGAAAGACCCCTAGCAGCCGAACGTGCCTCCGTCGCAGGTCGGCCCCCAAGCCCGCGGCGGACCACGCGTCCTCAATTCCGCATCACCGTGTGGCTGGCGCTGCTCCCGCTGATCGCCGTATTGGGAGCATTCGCTTACTTCCCGGCCCTCTCCTCCATCTTCTGGTCATTCTTCAACTGGGCGCCCGCTGGCGTCTCCACCTTCCTCGGCGGCGCCAACTATGCACGCATGATGAACGACGACACCTGGTGGCGCTCGTTCGGCAACCTCGGCATCATCTTCGTGTTCAACCTCGCGTCGTGGATCCTACCGCTGCTTGCCGCAGAGCTGCTCGTCACCCTCAAGAGCGACCGATGGCAGTACGTGATCCGCACGCTGCTCATCATCCCGATGGCCTTCCCGGGCGTCGTGACCGCGCTCATCTGGGGCTTCTTCTACGACCCGAACGCCGGGCTGTTCAACCAGTTCCTTCGTGCGATCGGTCTGAAGGCGTTCGAACAGAACTGGACGGGCTCGCCCAGCACGGCGCTCGTCGCGCTCCTCCTCGTCGGCTTCCCGTTCATCGCCGGGCTGCCGTTCCTCATCTTCTACCAGAGCCTGCAGAACATCCCGAAAGAGGTGCTCGAGGCCGCCCAGCTCGACGGCGTCGGCCGCTGGGCACGACTCTGGCGGATCGACCTGCCGCTCATGGTGAGCCAGATCCGTATCCTATTCTTCCTGGTCGTCGTGGCTACGCTGCAGTACGGCTTCGTCGCCTTCGTGCTCACCTCGGGAGGGCCGGACAACGCGACCATGGTCCCGGTGCTCTACATCATCAACCAGGCGTTCAGCGCCGGGGACTGGGGCTACGCGGCCACTCTCTCCACCACGCTGTTCGCGATCACCCTCGCCCTCAGCCTGTTCTCGCTCTTCATCGGGCGACGCAGCGCGGGCGCAAACGACGGAGGTGAAATGTGAGCACCGTTACCACACGGCTCGCTYAGCAGCAGCCAGGGAAGATCCGCAACCGGTCCCACCTGCAGGTAGGCATCAAGGCCGTACTGATCCTGCTGGTCGTGGTCAGCCTCGCGCCCTACGTCTTTATGGTCATCACGTCGGGCAAGACGAACCAGCAGTTCGCGGACAGCTTCTGGGCGCCGGTCTTCCCGTTCCACTTCGAGAACTACGCCGTGGCGTGGAACCAGATCGCGCCGTACCTTGGCAACACCTTCTACGTGGCCATCGCCTCGATCATCCTGATCGCGGCCATCGGCTCCGTGGCCGGGTTCGTGCTCTCGCGATTCCGATTCCGCGGACGCGGTGTGGTGTACGCGCTCGTGCTCGCGCTCATGGCGGTGCCCGGCATCGTCAACCTGATCCCGCTGTTCATCATGATGAAGGACTTCGGCATCCTGAACACCTACGTGGTGCTCGTCGTGCCCTACGTCGCGGGCGGTGTCATCCTCGGCACGGTCATCATGCGCAACTTCATCGAGTCGATCCCGCAGTCGATCTACGACGCTGCCCGCATCGACGGGGCGTCGAACTTCCGCCTGTACCGCTCGATCACCCTCCCGCTGTCGCTGCCCGTGCTCGGCTCGATCACGCTGATCACGCTCAGCACGGTGTGGAACGACTTCTTCTGGCCACTTCTCGTGATCACCGACGACAGCCTGCGCACTATGTCGGTGGGGTTGCAGTTCTTCCAGGGCCAGAACGCCATCGAATACGGACCACTGATGGCCGGATATTTCCTCGCCAGCCTGCCGCTCGTCATCCTGTTCACCTTCCTGTCCAAATACTTCCTCGCGGGGGTACAGGGCGGCCTCCCCGGCGCGCACTAGGGCGCCGACCCCGAATTTCCGAGACGAACTCTGTCTCCTTCCGAAAGCACTGAATCGCACCACAACGCCCCACCCGCTCACCCGCTCCACCCCCAACCCAATCAAGGAAGATTGCAATGTCACAGCCCAAACGCCTCGTGCGACCCAAGGCGCTCGTCGCCGCGGTCGGCACAATCGCAGCAGCAGCGCTCGTACTGACCGGATGCTCGGCCGGATCCAGCTCCGACGACAAGGTCACCATCACCCTCGCCGGCCCGAACCAGTTCACCGACCAGACCAACACCTTCGGTCCGGCCTGGGACAAGCTGATCACGCAGTTCGAGAAGGACAACCCGAACATCACCATCAAGACCAACGTGCTGCCACTCTCGTCGTTCGGCACCACGCTGAGCACGCAGCTCACCGCGGGCACCGCGCCCGAGCTGATCTTCAACCAGCCGGCGCCCAAGCCGGACCAGGTGATGAACCTCGATAAGTACCTCGCCGAGAAGAACCCGTTCGACCCGAACTCGAAGACCTGGCTCGACGGGTTCGACAAGAACTACTTCGGTGACGCTCAGCGCGATGGAACCGGCCACCACACCTGGGTGCCGTTCAACCTCGTTACCGTCGGCATCTTCTACAACAACGACATCCTGAAGAAGGAGGGCATCTCCCCCTCGCAGCTGTCTACCTTCGACGGATTCACTAAGGCGTGCACCACGCTGAAGGAGGCGGGCATCGACCCGCTGGCCACCGACAAGGGCACGCTGGCCTCCATGTGGGCGACCACCGCGATCCAGTCGACCATGCTCGACCCGCTGGCGGACAAGATCAACGTCTTCGGAGGCGACGGCAACGCGGGTACCGCGAATCCTCTGGCCACGAAGAGCCTCGCGAAGGGAATCCTAGACGGCTCGCTCGACGTGAGCACCGACCCGGCCGTTGCCGACTCGGTCAAGATCATCAAGAAGTGGTACGACGCCTGCGCGACGCCGAACTGGTCGGGCATCCCCGCGGCCGGCGCCTTCACCGGCAGCACGGCCTTCCCCGGTGGCAAGGCCGCCATGGCGTGGGGCACCAACTTCTCGGCCGCCGGGCTCTCCACGGTGAAGTTCGACTGGAGCACCGTGCCATTCCCGACCATCTCGACTAAGGACTCGAAGTACGCTTCTGGCGCGCCGGCATCGTTTGGAACGGGAGCAGGTGGCACCTCGTACATGATTCCCGCGTACATCAAGGGTGCGAAGCTGGATGCGGCGATCAAGTTCCTCCAGTACATGTCGAGCCCGAAGGTTGAGAACTGGCTCGCGGAGACTGGAAGCATCCCGGCTATCACCAGCGCCAAGGCTCCGACGACAATCGAGGCACTCACCTCCAAAGACTGGTCCGCACCGGCAAAGCTGAGTAACGGCGCGCTGCTGACGCCAGCCGCCCAAACGGGGCAGAACTTGCTTACTGGCTACCTGATCGGTTCTAAGACGCTCGATGAGTACCTGGCCGCGCAGCAGGCGTCGAACGTCACCTGGGCACACGAGCAGGTCACCAACAACAAATGGACAGACGTGGGCTAGCCCCGATCTGCCCTGCAGGCTCTGGAAGGCGGGCGACGATCGCGTACCACCGCGAAAGTCGCCCGTCCTCCGGGTCTTGGGACAGCTCTACTCTCTCCACCCGGATTGCGAGGATATCTGGTGGTGAGTATCCGCGATGTCGCGCAGCATGTGGGGACCGCCGTGCACACAGATTGGCCCAGAGGTTCAGTCGCTCAGCCGCCGAACCGACGCACCGATCTGCAGGTGCCCCGGAAGCTCCAGAACTACGCGACTCCTGGACCCGTCCGGATTGTCCAGCCGGGCATTCATTATGCGAGCGGCCTCGGTTGCGATCTGTTCGACGGGCTGCACGTAGACCGTCAGTTTCCCGGCGCGTTGGATATGGTCTTCGGCGATTGTGATGCCTGCAGCGCGAGCCGCTGCGAGGAAGCCGTCGAGCCGGCCCTGCAGGCTCCACATTCCTTCCTGCAGGCTCCCGGCAGCCGCACCATCCCCGTTGGTTTGCTGGACTTCAAGGGGCAGTTTGCGAGTAACACCGGCGCGCTCTTCGCCGGGCTGACGCTCGCGACGATCCCGCTGATCATCGTCTACCTCGTGTTCAATCGCACCATCAGCAAGGGCGTTGCTCTCGGCGGAGTATTCCGATAGCAGCGAGAGCTCGCTCGCGATTCCAAATTCGCCGATCCAGGAACAATTATGCAGCTTCATTTCATTGACATCGACACAGGTCCTCAGCAGCTCCGGGTAGTCCCGTGGAGCGAGACGATCCTCAAGGTCTCGCTTTCGGGCCCGTTCTCCACAGGGACGCCACTGAGCGGCGCAGTCGTCGGAGAGTCGCCGGGCGCCCAGTCCCGAGTCAGCAGCACTGAGGGTCGCAGCATTCTTGAAACACGTGATCTTGCAGCCGAGCTCGCTGCGGACAACGACAGCATCGTGTTCACCCGCAACGGGAAGCTGGTGACAACACTCCAGAACATCAATCCAGCGCTTGCGCCGAGAGCGGTGTACAAGCCACTCCGGCCCGAAGACGTGAACGTAGAAGTGACCTCGGGGGCAGACGGGATGAGGAGCACGCTGGACGCGGTAGACAGAGAGTTCGACCGCACTGCGTACACCGGCGTACTTGAGTTTCGCACCGATCCAGATGAGCACCTATTCGGACTTGGACAGCACGAGGAGGGGCATTTCGACCTCCGAGGACAGCATCAATACCTCTACCAGCACAACCTGAAGATCTCCATACCGATCCTCCTCTCGAGCAGGGGGTACGCGGTCTTCGTCGATGGCGCCAGCGCTATGGAGTTCTCGGACGGGTCCGGCGCCTTCACCATCTCCTGCTCCTGCGTGGACCGGCTCGAGTTCTACCTCATCTTCGGCGATACCTTCGACGAACTCATTGACGGCGTACACTTCTTGACCGGCCGACCTCCGATGCTCCCGAAAGAGTTGCTGGGCTACGTTCAATCGAAGGAACGCTACGTCGACCAGACGGAGGTCCTGGACACCATCCGAGAGTTCGGCGACCGCAGCATTCCTCTGGACGTGATCGTCCTCGATTGGCGGACCTGGCCCGAAGGGCTTTGGGGGCAGAAGAGCTTGGACKGTGATCGCTTCCCGGATCCTCGCCTCATGATTGAAGAGGCCCATGACGCGGGAGTGAAGACGATGTTGTCCATCTGGCCGAAGATGGCCGGGAACGGGCCCGATCAGGAAGAGTTCCGCCAGGCTGGTCTTCTGCTCGGCGACGGGATGACCTACAACGCGTTCTCAGAGGAGGCACAGAACCTCTACTGGGATCAGCTCGAGCGCGGAGCCGGCCGGTTCGGCTTCGACTACTGGTGGGCCGATTGTTCAGAGCCCTTCGAGGCGGATTGGTACGGTGCTACTGTCGGCACCACGGCGGAGCGCGCGGCGATCAACGTCGGCTTCGCCGAACAGTTTCTCGATGCCGGACACATCTCGGAGTACTCGCTGAGCCACATCGAGGGCCTACATCGAAATCACTCGGTGCGATCAGGCAAACGTTTCGGGCTGCTCACACGTTCCTCATTCCCTGGCCAGCAGCGCTACGGTGCCATCAGCTGGTCTGGCGACGTCTCAGGTACCTGGGAGAGTATAAGGACCCAGATCGCGGCCGCCCTCAACCTCATCGCCACCGGCCAGCCGTACTGGACTTTCGATATTGGCGGATTCTTCGCTGTCTCGAAGCCAGAATTCTGGTTCTGGAAGGGGGCGGCCACTGGCCATTCGGTGGATCCCGGGTACACCGAGCTCTACGTTCGGTGGATGCAGCTAGGAGCGCTCATGCCCGTGATGCGCTCGCACGGCACCGATCTTGCACGCGAACCCTGGAACTTCGGAGAGGCTGGAGACCGCGCTTACGACAGCATAGTGGCTGCCATCGAGCTACGCAAATCCCTCGAGTACTACTTGTACGCCGCGATGGCAGAGTCGGCACGTTCCGGACGAATGTACGTTCGGATGCTGCCCTTCGACTTTCCCAACGACGAGGCCTCCTACCAAGTAGCCGACCAGTTCATGCTTGGCCCCGATCTCCTATGCGCTCCTGTGATCAACGCCGCTGCAAATGGTGGGAAGCAACGCTCGGTGTGGCTGCCAAGCGGCTCGGGATGGTACGAGTTCGGGACTGGCATCAAGCACATCGGCGGCTCGTGGATAGATATTGCCACGGACCTGGATACGGTCCCTATGTTTGTGCGCGAAGGAGCCGTGGTTCCGATCGTAGAGAACGAGGGGATCGTTCTGCAGGTGTACCCCGGAGCAGACGCAGGGACAGAGATCTACGAAGACGACGGAGAGACGAACGACTACCTCGACGATGGGTACCGCCGTCGCTCGGTTGTGTGGGAAGAACGAACGAGGCACATCACCGTGCAACCTGCGGTTGGTCATTGGAGAGGGCCCAGTCTGCCCATTCGTGCGGAGGCTCTCGATGGGGGCGAAGTGGTTCTCGAAATCCGGTAGCGCCACAGCCAAATGTTGAAGACAGCGTAAGGATGTAGAAATGGCGAAACGTGCATCGATTTTCGATGTGGCGGCGGCCGCAGCCGTCTCCGTCTCGACAGTCTCGAATGTAATGAACAAACCCAGCACAGTCGCCGGGCCCACTCGGGAGCGGGTCCTGCTCGTGATTAGCGAGCTCGGCTACGAACGCGACGAGAACGCAGCCTTGCTTAGGCTGGGCAAGAAGGTGATCAGGCGCCAGCCCACCTCGGGGCTGCCGGCTCCTGACCCTGTTTCCAAGCTAACACCATCGAAGGGGACTGACGTGGGACCAGCGGATGGAGGGACTTCGGCGCTCTTGAGTCAAGACTGGCGGAAACTTCCGTTGTCAGGAGCCGTCCATGTCGCTAGTTACGGGCAAGAAGTCGGTGGCGGGATCGTGGAAGCGAGCCTGCCCGATGGTGCCGGTGCATGGGTGAGGTTCGACGACGGGCCAGCCGCCTCCTGTTGATGCAAGAGGACGGCTACTCCTTGTGCAGCAAGAATCAAGCCAAATGAAAGATTTGGGGTGGTCACCACCTCAAATGTGGCGCTTCCGAATGCTGGCCACGCGTCCACACGTTTGGGTGTTCTGTACACAGTCAGAGGCCCAAATGGCTTCTGACCTGCCGAAACCCTGTGTCTGAGGTGGACTCGAACCGCATCCCGGCCCCTGCAAACACCGGGAACCCGCGAAGACACAGGAAATCCGGCCCAGTCTGGCGGCGGCACAGACCTCGCACGGAACAACCGGTCGCCTACATCTGCACTTTCTAGGAGAGCTTGGTTCTGCTGTCTAGGTCTCGTTCCATGGTGATGCCATAAGGAATTTCGCTGCTTAGGTTCACGGTGTACAGGCCAGGTTCATGGCGGGTCACGAGTACCCCTTCCCAGCCGTCCCTTCTTGAGTGGGTGTGGGCCAATCTGACGGCGATGCTGATGCCGTCGTCGATTTCTGTGGTGGTAAGCCCCGTGATGTGGAAATAGCGGTCGGCTTCTATTGTGGTGATCATTGAACTCCCTGGTGTCCATTTGGTAGTCGCCTCTGACGTTGATGCCGGAGGTCCGCGTCACTGTGGGATGGTTGGCAAGCTCAGTCGGGAAAGAAAGATGGACGGTGTCATGCCCACCTGAGGGCGGCCCACTCGAAGGATGGACCGCCCTCTGGCTTCGCTATATTGGCCTGTCGGGGCAGCTGGTTTCTTTCTGATTAGCGATTCAGCTGCCGACTACTTGAACTGTTTCTGTTTCATTGAGAGTTACCTCAAGTGGCTGGGCTTGACGGAACCGCCTCAGGACGTTTCCTGTCATCTTGGCGACGTTGTTGTCGTAGTTGTTATGGGAGAGAGACGCCGTGTAGGCGATCGAACCGACTGAGAAGAAACCTCCGCCCCCTTCCAACGGGCAGTAGACGATGTCCGATCGGACGCCTGGTTGCTCGGTAGCGCCGATGCCGGGAATGGACTCGTACACTTCCTCTGCAGCCAGGAGGTAAGCGTCCGACAGCGGGCCTGACGTTGCAAGGACCAGTGTTCCGGGGGGCGAGCCGAGGCCGGGCTGGTAGCAGTCGACTTCGGCGCCGGCGGCGCCGCCCCCCATGATTCCGAACTCGCCGATGCGCTCGTCTGCACCGATTCCCTCGAAGATGAATGCGGCTTCCGGAGCGTGGCTGTCTTCAAGTCGTTCGTAGTAGGTGCAGCGGTCAAAGCCCTGCGCGGCGAATCCCACTCCGGCGAGTTTCTGTGGCGGTAGGCCTTTGTTCCTCCAAATGCCTGCTAGCTCGCCGGAGGTGGCGTGGCGTTTGTCTCCGTACGGGGACTGGTGGGGGCGCGTGCCGCCGTCGGAGCGTCGGAGTTCCATCAGGTGTGGCTGTTCTGGGTCGAATGAGACGGTGGCGTAAAACCCGTTGCCGCCCAAGTACATCAGTCTCCCGCCCTTGGAGGTGAATTTCTCCAGGGCGGTGAGTTCGTTGCGTGTGACGTACTCTGGGTGGCTGCCGGTGATGACTACCCGGTAGTCGCTGAGGAGACTGTATCCTTCGCGGTCAAGGTCTTCATCGGTGATGGCGTCGTAGTCGCAGTTCTCGGTTTCGAGCCAGTGAACGATGCACAGGTCTGCGGGCAGTCCCCAGACGCCTTCGGCCTGGAACCACGCCCGGTGTTTGGGCTGGAGGGTCAGGATGGGCTTGCGGACGCTTCCGAAGACAACTCCGGAGCCGTCGTTGTGGATTTCATAGCAGGAGCGGCCGAATTCGGGATGGTCCTGGAGGGTGAGGTCTTCGCGGTCCAGGATGGGTGTCCGGCTCACAATGATCTCTGCGCCGTCGGCTTCGAAGGCAATGCGGTCGTTGGCGTACGCGAGGTATGTTGCTGTGGAGAATAGCACGGCGACGTCGTTCTTGTTTTCGCCTGCCCGGACGAAGAAGGGAAGGTATTGTTCTGCGCCCTCGGCGGTGAGTTTGGCGGCGTATACGCCGCTGGGCAGGTCAGAGGGAACGTCGAGTGTGAACGCTGTCGGCCAGCCCGCGTCGGTGATGTCGTCGTCGTGGAAGTGGATTGCGTCGTGCTCATCGGGGACAAGCCGGAAGTCGTCCACGAGACCAGTGAAGGAGTGTCCTGCGACGGCCCGGGTTGGTGCGTTGTGACACGTTCCGTGGAGCCGGTTTGGTGATTCGTCGATGACGTCCCACAGGAGCAGTCCATCGTCACGGTGACTGCGCCCAAAGTGCCAGTCAGCAAGGGTCTCGGTTCTGGTGGGCGTGCCTCGTTCAATGGAGACGTCGCCGATCTTGCCATTGAAGCCGTTTGCTGCGAGCCATCGCTCGCCGTCCCGACGCGCTCCGGCGCCGATTCGGAATGGGGCTTCGGGTGCGCTGGCTGCAGGGGCGGCGTCTGCGACCTTGTCTTGGGATTCCAGAGGCAGTGCGTGGTCGGTGTACCGGTTCATGATGTTGGACAACGGTGCCTGGGTCAGATGGATCTGCCCAGCTGCGATGTCCACCTCGACCCGCAGGCTGTACCAATGGTGTCCTTCCAAGGGGTTCTCAAGAGCCAGTGACTTCACGGTACCCTGTTCGCTCCAGAGGAAGGTGGGCCGGCCGGCGTCCAGGACAAGTGCGTAGCCGCTCGAGGACTCTTCATCCCAGTTGCCCAGGATGACCTGCCTGTCGCTGCCTCCTCCGAATGAGTTCTGAGTAACGTGGTAGGCGCCATAGTTGCCGGAGCGGGAGCTCAGGGGCAAGGTGGGGTACACCTTGGCCTTGATGACCAATCCGTTCGGGTCTGTCAACAGCGAGGACGGGTCCGCCACCTCGACATAGGATCCGGGCTGGCACGCGTACTGCGTGCCCTGCTTTTGACCATCGAATTCTGATGCAACCGGAGTTTCCAGGAAGCCCGGTCCGGCTTCCCCGGTGAACCCGTGCCGTAGACGGACAAGTGAGGCTTGATATGCAGAGGGTCCCTCGCAGCTGACGTGGAAGGAGATGCTTTCACCTGGGCGAGCGGCAAAACGGTCGGTGTATCCGAAGATTTTCGGGTCGACGCGGATCTCGGTTGCGGGTGCGGCTTCGGCAGTCATGGGTTCAGCTCTCCAAAAAGTTCTGGCGACGCAACGCGAACACTCCGCGCAGCGCGTTTTCATAGGTGTAGAAGGTTGAGGGCAGGAGAACCAGGTTTCCGGGTGCTCCTACAGTGATCCTGCCGATCCCCCACGGACCGTTGGGCCCGAGGTTCAGGATGATCTCTTTGCCGTTGATCGAGGCGTTGCCCAAGGCCCGCACGACACGCGCGGTCTTGTCGTCATGAGGTCCCAGCGGGGAGCGGTCGTACGCCGCTGCTACTTCATCGGTGAAGTCGCGGCGAAGTCGGGAGGAGAACCGCTGTTCAAAAATGCTCATAAGTTCGGATGAGCGGTCCGCGCTGGTACGCATCAGTTCGCTCCCGTTCGGCAACAATTTGTTTGGCCACTTGGTGGACTGGTCCGCGGAGTCAAGGGAGGTTCTCGCTTTCATTCTGAGGTGGGATTGCTGTGGAGCGACCAGGTGAGGGGAACTCCCCTGTCACCAGCGCTGCAGCCTTGTGTGTTCTAAGTAACTTCAACGTTATGGCGGCGCTGACGGGAAAAATATAGGCAGTTTTGCGTAGTCCAAGGACTGCCCTTTTTTCATGGGTGGAGCCAGTTCCCGTCGGGGACTTTTGGTCATGAAGCCTCAAGGCACGCCATGAAGGCACCGGGCGCTGCCGAAGCGGCAGGCCCGGTGTCTTCGCCCGTCTGAGAACGGGAGGTGTTCTCTTCCGGTCTAGACGACGTCCTCGGTTTCGAGGGTGCGGCCGGTGCGTTTGAGAATGAGCGCGACGATCGTTCCTATGACCAGCCAGGAGACGCCAATGATTTTGGCATTGATGTTGGTGCTGTAGAGGGCATATCCGAGTACGGCAATGCCAAGGATGGGCGAGATCCAGTGGATGAAGTACTTCTTGCTGGACCGGCGGATTCCAAAGTGGATGATGACGCTGATGTGCAGCAGGATGTAGGCGGTGAGGGCGCCGAAGGTGACCATAGTGACGATGAGTTCGATCTGTCCCACAGCCAGCACACCGATAACGGCGGTGAGGATCGTCACCACGATCATTGCAGCGGCAGGAACTTTGTGTTTCTGGGTGACTACAGCCAGACGTCGTGGCAGCTGCCCGTCGCGGGCCATGGCAAAGATCATCTTCGATGTCGTGGCATGGGAAACCAGCACGTTGGCGAAGAGCGCTATCAGGGCCGTGATCAGCGTGAACACGATTTTGAACCATGGCGCAACGACGATTTCGCTGATGGAGTAAAAGGCGTTGTTCATGGCATCGCCTTCGGCGAATGGTTCATTGTTCGGGACGAACAGAGCAGCGAAGTAGACCTGTGCAACGAACATTGCGATGACGAGCCAGAGGACGATCATGGTCGCTTTCGATACCGCCTTGCCGCCGCCCTTGGCTTCTTCGTTGAGCGTCGAGATAGCGTCAAAGCCGATGTAGCTGAGGGCAGCAACCGGGATGGCCGTGAACACGAGCTCCCAGGAGAAGAATTCAGGCTGGTAGAAGGGGGCGAGGCTGAACTGCGCCCGCCCTTCGGTGATCGCTATCAGGGCTCCGCCGACGAACACCACGAGCGCTGCTCCTTGAATGATCAAAAAGATCATGTTCATCCGTGCCGTGACGACGATTCCGCGGAGATTGATGAAGGCCACTACGGCGATAAAGCCGATGACCCAGATCCAGCCCGGAACTTCAGGCATGAGTGCTCCCATGGCGGACGCTGCGAGAATGCATAGCAGCGCCGGCAGGAGGAGGTAATCCAGAAGGATCGCCCATCCCGACAGAAACCCCACGAACTTCGTGGTGCCCAGGCGGACGTATGAGTACACGGACCCGGCAACGGGGTACTCCTTGGCCATTTCCTTGTAGCTGACTGCGCTGAAGACCATCGCAATACCGGCCACCAGATAAACCAGTGCGGCCATGCCGTGGGAGAAGTTGAAGATGGTGCCAAACACGGCCACGGGGGCCAGCGGCACCATGAAGATGAGCCCGTAAACAACAACGTCCGTCAGGGTCATGGTGCGATTGAGCTCTTGCTTGTAGCCAAGAGCCCCTAGTTTTTGCTGCTCGACGTCGTCAGTGCCGGCGTCACTGGCCGGGGTCGCGTGACTGTCAGTTTTCATGGGCTATCTGTGCCTCTCGGAAGAAATCTTAGCCGTGAATTCGGCTCAACGGATTCTGTAGATGGATCGTTGGGGACGAGCGATCGATGGGCGCTCAGTTTGTGATACGGCCTCGTGGGCGGAAATCAGTGGATGGTGCCTGTGCCCTCAGGAGTGAGCGCCCTAGGCTTGTGGGTGACGGCGAAAGGGACAAATTCCTCGACGTTCGTGGCCCTTAGTTGCAACGAGTAGAAACCTGCCGCCAAGCCTGCCGGGACCCGGAGAGTGATCTGCGATTTCCATCTCTCGGGGTCAGGACGTCTTTGGCGCAGGCGGATAGCACCGTAGCTCTCCGGCGATGCCCTAATGCCTCCGGTTGCGTTGCCGCGGTGTCCAGGAACGGCCCTCAGTGGGGCATTGACGCAGCGGGCGGCGAAGGATCCCACAACATCCGGAACCTCGTCGGTGTGGAGTCCGTCCTCGGAAAGTCCTTGCGAGAAGTCCCATGCTGCCACTAAGGCCGGGGCGTTCAGCCGCCGGGAGTGTAGTCCCCTCAGGTCCGTTGCCGGCGTGGACTTCGCAATCACGTATGGTGCCTCGATCGTTCCTATGAAGGATTCCTCTGCCGCCGTCCATCCTGAGATGTATTTGGCGCTGGCGCCCAGCATTAGGGGGACCTCTGGCAGGTGGGCCAGTTTGCGATGCCCAGTTATTGTCCGGCTTCCGCGACCTGCCCCACGAGGGGACTGAGTGGAGGAGGTGTAGGGCCTCTGGAAAAGGGCCGCGAGACCAGTCGTTTGGTCATATGACGCGGCAATTTCGTACCAGTTGCCAGGCTGCAGGGGCTCAGGGAGGCTGATTTCCAGCTTGGCGTGTCCATCTCCTACTAAGAGCGTCAGCCTTTGGTCACGGAGGAAGATCCCAATGCCCCTGTTCGCGGTTGTATCCCAGGCTGTCAGAACACCCTGATATGCAGCCTCTGGCACGTCTGGGCGTATCAGGGCTCCCAAGGTGACCCCGGATGCCCCACTGAGCGCATCTTCGCTACCCGGGACTTCCAGAAAAGGACGGACGCACATTGCATGGAGCCGTCGTTCGGTGTGAGCATCGATACTGCTCGTGACCGGCGTGGTTTCCAGCAACGGAATCGCCGCGTCCCCGCTGTACCTTTCAACTCGCAGTAACTGAGTTCGAAAGCTGGATGTTCCTCGGCACACGATAGTGAAGCAGATGTCCTCCAGCGGCCTGACGTTGAAGCGGTCCGCCTGCCCATGGATTTCAAGGGCGGACATTAGGGGGCTTCTCCGGGCTGGTTGCGTCGCGCGCCCCGTTTTTGCCGTTGCAGCGGCCCGACGGCATGGCCCTGCCAAGCGGGCAATTCTGCCCGCACCTGGTGTGGGGTTCAGGACGTTTTGGTTCATTGCCTGTCACTTTGCGCTCCAGCCCGGCTAGATTCCGCTAACTGCCATCTGCTGTGCCACATGCTGAGTGCCTGGCAGGCAGGTGAAAAATGGGGGTTGGACGACAGGCGCGAATGGGACGACGAGCCACTGGCCGCCGTACAGTTCGACATACGAATCGGAAGGGCACTTTGAGTAGGCTTCTTCGCGAGTCATCTCGTTCTCCTTTGACTTGGGGTGACGCTCTTCACTCCGTGTAATCAAGCCTAGGAATCTAGGCGTCCCCGCGACATCGGTATTTGTACGTACGCGCTAGCGGCTTCAGTGGTTCCGGGGTGCTTAGGCACATCGAAGGGCTATAAAGAGAGAGGGGGCCTATAATTAAGCCTCAAACCCGGAGGACAGGATCCTCCTGTCTTGGAGGCCTTCATGGTCAGCGGAAAGTCCCAAATTCTGCTTAAGGCGGCTTTTGCTGCCGGCGCAGCCCAATACCAGCGCGATGGAGCACTCGAGATACTGCACGTTCTGGCCGACGGCACCAGGCATGACGCGGCAGCCCTGATTTTCTGGAACCGTGCCTTGTCCAAACATGACGTGCTGGCCAACGATGGCTATCAGCCGGAAACTCTCACCGCGCTGGGTGACCCTTACGCTGCAACAAAGGTCCATCGAAGCCTGCTTAAGCTGCACCAACCGTTACGCATTGATGATCTGAAGTACGACTACCGTGCAACGCAGCTGTACCAAACGGCGCTGGCGCCCGCAGGTTTCGCGGATGGCATGAGCACCTGCCTGATCTCTGACGACGGCCAGTACGCGGGAATGCTCCACCTTTCCGCCTCCCATTTTCACAACTTCGATGATGATGCCCGTGACCTTATCGGCGCGCTGTCCCCGATCGTCGCTGAGCTGTGCCGGAGGCAATCTTCCGGATATCCAATTCTGCGACTTCGCGAAGACTGCAGGGCAGCGCTCTTTGATGGACAGGATGCGCCCATGCCCGTGATTTCCCGGGAGATGAGCGGCGTCGTATTTGAACCCCATTTCAAAGACTTCATTTCGCGCTTCCTGGCCGGGGCGGCGGCCTCCGTATCCGGGCTTTGGACCTCGGAGAACGCGACGGTAGCACTGGAGATCACCCGAACTGCCGGGGTTTCATCGGGTCGAGGGGACGTCGCTTTGATCGTTGAGACTCCCCTGGAACTTCCCTTTGGGCTGACAGCACGTGAAGCCGAGGTCACCGATCGGATTGCAAGGGGGCGCTCGAACCAACAGATCGCATCTGAACTCGGCATTTCCATCCGCACCGTCACAACTCACGTGGAGAACATTCTCGTGAAGATGGCTCAGGAATCACGCTCAGGTGTCGCTGCGGTGGCCATCAGCGCGGGCCTTCGGAGACTCGACACTCACGGAACTCACCTCTGAGAATAATCTCCATCATCGCATCACCGGGGTCCTGTCACAATGGAGTCCATTTCTTTCTTTCCTGGCAAGGTCACTAGTGGGTCTGGAACTCAACCTGACACCTGGGGGCGAAGACCTTCTCCCCTTGGAGCGCACCGCCCACCTCTGAACCACTTCCGCCGTAACCCTGGCCCCGTGGCGCGGCTAACTCGGGACTACGGAGCCCGGTCGTCCTAGAGGCATTCGGGGTCCATGCAGTCGTGCGGAAGAACGGGAAGTGGCCGCCGATGGAGTTCAGGACATATGAGGGAAGTAGCTCGGCCAGGCCGGGCAGGCGCTACTTCCGCGCGCATGTTTGCGGCAAGTCTGCCATCGCTCGGATGCCTCACGCATACACTGTTTAGAACACAGACCCGGTGGACCGGTCAGGAGCATATGGTGGCTGCCTGCAGCTGCGACTTCCAGCGCGCGCCGAGCCTCTGATTGCCCCGAAACGTCGGAAAGATCAGGCACGATGCCCACTGCGTCATCATTTTCATCTCCGGGATCACCCGCGGGCGGGTCGTAGTCCAGGGCGAGTTCTTTGGGGTCGGCACCGAAGTCGTAGGCAAGCCGGGCGAGAGTCCGGTATCCCCTGACATGAGCACCCGGTACCAACGTTGCCTCGGCGACGTTTGCCTCGGCGACGACGATCTCCGGGTACCCCGCCTGAACGGCAGCCATCACGGCTGGGAGGATGCCCCTCACCGGACGGAGCCGGCCGTCCAAACCCAGCTCAGCAATGAAGACTGTTCCATCGATCGAACGAATATCCTCCGCAGCACGGAGAACAGCCATGGTGATGGCAAGGTCAAAGCCCGAACCACGTTTGGGCAAGGATGCTGGAATGAGATTGGCTGTGATCTTCCTCCGGCTCAGAGGAATTCCCGAGTTTTGTGCCGCGGACCGAATTCGTTCTTTGGCTTCATTAAGGGCGGCATCGGGTAGCCCCAGAATCACGAATGCGGGGAGGGTTTGGCCGATATCGGCTTCTACCTCGACGATGTAGCCATTGAGTCCAACCAGGGCAATGCAGTAGCTGCGCCCAACCCCCATCAGCCAACACCCCTCAGGTGTTCCAGTTGGGGATCCCCAATGCCGTCGTGGATGACCGAGACCACATCAATGCGTCTTCGTGGAGCATTCACTTCATGTTCCCGGCACCACGATGAAGCGAGCCGATGCAGGCGTCCCAGCTTGGCCGGACCTACTGCCTCAAAGGGATGTCCATAGTCCAGGCTGCTGCGGGTCTTTACCTCCGCCACCACCAGGGTGTCACCCTCAAGTGCCACGATGTCGATTTCACCATCGGCGCACCGCCAATTGCGATCGACAATACGCATGCCCTGGTCTTCCAGGAATCCTGCCGCCAACGCCTCGCCGTTACGGCCAAGAATGTCTTTTGCTCTCATGAGCATCACCTCCGCTATCCAGCTTTGACGCTGGCAGCGGCTCGTGACAGACGGCCCTGATGCTATGTGGGTAAACCCGTTACATCAGCCTTGTGGAGGAAGAGTACCCGCGGCTGCAGGTGCTAGTTACCGAGGTCTCCCAGATCCCCGAGGCCACCATCTTTGGGCAACGCAAGATCTTCATTTCGTGGAAGTTCCTCGACGTTGACGTCCTTGAAGGTAATGACCCGGACATTTTTCACGAAGCGGGCTGAACGATAAACATCCCAAACCCAGGCATCCTGCAGGGTCAGATCAAAATAGACTTCGCCGTCTGCGCTGCGGGCTTGTAAATCAACATGGTTGGCCAGGTAGAAACGCCGCTCAGTTTCGACAACGTAGCTGAACAAACCGACAACGTCCCGGTATTCACGGTAGAGCTGAAGCTCCATGTCGGTTTCATAGTTCTCAAGGTCCTCGGCGCTCATAGTTCCATCTTGCACCATCTGCCGCGCACCGGACGCCATCCGCAGGACAGACGCTGCCAAGCAGGCTGTTAGACCACGTCCGGCCCAGTTAGGTTCCAGCTCGTCCGGTGATAGGCACTGGGTCCCTGCAGCCTGATCACGTCGCGATGCGCTGCTGTGGCGTAACCCTTGTTTTCGTTCCAGCCGTAGGCCGGTACTTCAGCGTGGAGATCAACCATGATTCGATCGCGGGCTACTTTTGCCAAAACACTGGCGGCGGCCACGCTGAGACAGCTCATATCCGCTTTTACCTTTGTGTGCACCGGCGCTTCACACCAGGGCCCCGTGTTCGCGGTATCGAACAACGAAGCTTGAACTTCCGGAGAAAGCCAGTTGTGGCTGCCGTCCAACAACACGACGTCAGGCGTGATGCCACCGGCCAGAATCTCAAACCAGGCCCGTGTTCCCGCCAGGCGCAGGGCGGCTATGATGCCGACGTCATCGATTTCCCGGGCGGAGGCATGTCCAACTGCGGATGCTACGGCCCAGTCACGGACCAAAGGCTCCAACCTGTCACGGTCCTCGGGCTTGAGCAACTTGCTGTCCCGCACATCCGCCAGCAGGGCATGATCCGCGAGGTTGACCACGGCGATTCCCACACTGACGGGGCCAGCCAGCGCGCCCCTGCCGACCTCGTCCACGCCGGCCAGCAAACGCACCCCGGAAGACAGGAAGGAACGCTCGACGTCCAGGGTCGGAACTTCGGTTGGTGTCTTGGTTTTCAGCCGGGTGCTTGCCATGGCCGTTACTTTCCTGACGTGCCCGCAGGAACGTTCTTGAAGACATCCGGGTAATTGTCCAGCACCGTCCACCGGTTGACGGGCCAGGCTATGACCGTGGCTTTGCCTTCAACGTCCTCGATATTAATGAAACCACCATTGACTTCCTGGTGCGCGCGGGAATCGGCCGAGTGATTGCGATTGTCTCCCATGACCCAGACCTTGCCCTCTGGAACGATGATGTCGAACGGGTTGGGCTGTGGCACTTCCGTGGGGTTGATGTACGTTTCGTCCACCGGGGTGCCATTGATGCTGACTCGACCCTGCGCGTCACAACAGGAAACGTGATCACCCGGAAGCCCAATCACGCGCTTGACCAGGTGCTGCTCGTTGTCGTCAGCGGCCAACCCAACGAATTCCAAAGTGTCGCCTACCCAATCAAGGGGGCCTGCCGGTTTTTTCAGAACCGCCGGAAGCCAACCTTGCGAATCCTTGAAGACCACTACGTCGCCCCGTTCCAAGGCGAAGGGCTCCGGCACCAGCAGATTGATGAAGATGCGGTCATTGACGTCCAAGGTGCTTTCCATGGATTCAGAAGGAATGTAGAACGCCCGGAAAAGGAACGTCTTGATAAGGAAGGAGAGCACTACGGCAATGGCCACGACTGTGACGATTTCCTTCAGCCATCCCAGGGCAGGGTTCCTGCGGGGCTTCTCGGCCTCGTCGGTTTTGTTGCCGGCATCGGCGGCAGCGTCGGCGACCGGGCTGGGCTCAGCCACTCCAGCGACGCCACCCGTTCCGTCCGAGAGCCGCGCGTCGTCGTCGTGTCGCTCGGGATTCTCGGGAACTTTGTCCGGCATTTATTGTCCGTTCTTCGATGGTTCGGCCTGCACGGAGCGAGGCACCTCTGCAAATCTATCAAGGGGCCAGATGATCTGGACTGGTCTGCCGATCACCCGGTCAAACGGGACCATTCCCCCGCCGGGTGCTCCCAGCAATCCGCGGGAATCAGCAGAGCGGGATCGGTGGTCGCCCATCAGCCAGAGCCGGTCCTCGGGGACCACGACGTCGAACTTCTGTTTGCTGGGTTCGTCCCCGGGGTACACATAGGGTTCCTCAAGTACCTGACCGTTCACTGTGAGGCGCCCCTCGGAGGAACAGCACTGAACGTGGTCACCCGGAACCCCAATGACACGCTTCACGTATGTTGTATCGCTCCCAGTGAGCCCGAACCATTGGCCCGCCGCTGCAATCGCGTCGACAAGAGGACCCTTACCGCTGCTGAGCGGGGCGAATGATCCACGCCCATCAAAGACAACCACGTCTCCACGCTGGATGGGCTCTGAGGTGAATGCCGTCCGCGAAACCAGGATCCTGTCCCCAGTGCCAAGCAACGGCTCCATGGACTCAGAGGGAATGTAGTAGACGTCGATCCACAAGGAGCGAACCAGTCCGCTGATGGCTACGGCAAGGACCAATGCCAGCAAAACAAAACGCCAGCCCTGTTTCCGGGGCTGGCGTTCTGATGTGTCCATGACTCGTATCCCTGTTGCGTTGCGGATTGCTCCGGAACGAACCGGGCACGAATCCTGGACCCGTTACGTAAGTCGCTGGACTTACTTGGCGAAGTCGCGCTTTTCCTTGATCTTCGCTGCCTTACCGCGCAGTGCGCGCATGTAGTAAAGCTTGGCGCGGCGGACGTCACCCTTGGTGACGACCTCGATCTTGTCGATGATCGGGGAGTGTACCGGGAAGGTACGCTCTACGCCGACACCGAAGGAAACCTTGCGTACGGTGAAGGTTTCGCGAACGCCGTCACCCTGGCGGCCCAGGACGAAGCCCTGGAATACCTGGACACGGGAGTTCTTGCCTTCGATGATGTTGACGTGAACCTTGAGGGTGTCACCCGCGCGGAACTCGGGAACATCGTTACGCAGCGAGGCTGCATCTACGCTATCGAGGATATGCATTAATCCACTCCTGGTGAACGCCACAGGTCATCCACTTTGGGTTACGACAGACAAGCCCGCGGCACAAAGCCAACCGGAAATCTCCGCCGAAGTTTCTTGGTGTCCGGTTCCACCACTGATTGGCGGCACCGGGTTGTCCGGCTGTTGGCTTCGCTCCCCCTGTGGCAGGTGCTGGCCCAGCAGACACAAGGGTTAATTCTGCCACATGCCGCAGCATCCGACCAACTATGCGGACTCGCAACGCCCGACGGCGGCCAGCGGGGTACTACAGTCGCGTCGGTGACGTGTTGCTTTCCGTGCGGCGGCGCAGGCGACCATCCACGACGTCGTAACCCAGGTCCGCGAGTGCGTTGCGGTCCGCGCGACTCAACTGACCGGCGTCGAAGTGTTCAAGGAGATCCGGACGGCGCTCGGCAGTGCGGCGGAACTGTTCATGGCGCCGCCACTGCGCTATCTTCCCGTGATTGCCGCTCAGCAGGACTGGAGGAACCTCGTGCTCCCGCCATGAGGATGGCTTGGTATATACCGGATACTCCAGGAGGCCGTCCGAATGTGATTCTTCCACGAGGGATTCCGGGTTGCCCACCACGCCTGGAAGCAAACGGCCGATTGCTTCAACCATGGCAAGGACAGCAACTTCGCCGCCATTGAGAACGTAGTCGCCAAGGCTGACAGGCCTCACTGTGAAGTGCCCTTGCGCCCAGTCGATGACGCGCTCATCGATTCCCTCGTACCGACCGCAGGCAAAGACCAGCTGTTCCTCTTCGGCGAGCTCGTAGGCAAGGGCCTGGGTAAACCTCTCTCCTGCCGGCGACGGGACAATCAGGACAGGTTTGGTGCCCTCACCAGGCCCGGCAACGGATTCGAGCGCCTGTGCCCACGGCTCTGGCTTCATGACCATGCCCGCGCCGCCCCCATAAGGAGTGTCGTCCACGGTCCGGTGCTTGTCAGTGGTGAACGTCCGGAGGTCGTGGACGTTAAGTTCCAGGAGCCCATCCTGGCGGGCCTTGCCTATCAGCGAAAGTTCAAGCGGGGCAAGGTACTCAGGGAAGATGCTGACGACATCGATCCTCATTCAGGCATCATCCCCGGCGCCGTCCTTGGACTCCTCAGCCGTGTCATCGTTGATTTCGAAGAGACCGGCAGGCGGAGTGATGAGAATGAACCCGTCCTCGATGTTGACCTCAGGCACGATTTCATCGACGAAGGGAACCAGAATTTCCTTCCCTTCCTCCGTCTTGACCGTCAACAGGTCCTGAACCGGCAGTGTGGTCAGCGCGGCCACCTTGCCCACAACCTGTGAGCCAACCCGCGCCTCCAGCCCAACGAGTTCGTGCTCATACCAGCCTTCCTCGTCGTCTTCGTCATCGAGTTCTTCGGTTTCGATGAAAAGCTTCGCACCGCGGATGGCCTCAGCGGCGTTGCGGTCCGCGATCTCTTCAAAACCCAGCAGCAGGATGTCTTTGTTCCATCTCGCGCTGCGGATAGTCAGCGGGCCAGCAGAGGCCGGCTCCACGACGAACTCGGTTCCGGCGACAAAGCGCTCGGAGGGGGCATCGGTGAGTACTTGCACCGTCACCTCGCCGCGTATGCCATGGGGTTTGCCGATCCGGGCCACCTGGAGCTGCATGGGTTCCTCTGAATTCTCGTTGTGCCCGCGCTGCCAGGCAGCAACGGAAGTGAAATGATCGATAAAGCAATCCGGCCCCTCCACCATATTCGGTGAAGGGGCCGGATCTAAGACAAGTATTGCTGAGCGCGTTATCGGCGACGATCGGTGTCGACGACGTCGACCCTGACCTGCTCGCCACCTGCCAAGGCTGCAACCACAGTGCGCAATGCACGTGCGGTGCGTCCCTGACGGCCGATCACCCGGCCGAGGTCCTCCTGGTGAACACGCACCTCAAGGGATTCCCCGCGGCGGTTGTTCCTGGCACTGACCTTCACATCCTCAGGGCTGTCAACGATCCCACGGACCAAGTGCTCGAGCGCTTCTGCCAGCAATTTACTCAGCCTCGGTGGTCTCTGCTTCAGCCTCGGCCGGAGCTTCGGCTTCGTCCTTCTTGGCCTTCTTGGTGATGGCTTCCGGAATGATGACGGAACCCTTCTCCGGGGCTACGAAGGCTTCCTTCGGAGCTTTGGTCTTCAGGGTGCCTTCCTGGCCCGGCAGGCCCTTGAACTTCTGCCAGTCACCGGTGATCTTGAGGATCGCGGCAACCTGCTCGGTCGGCTGGGCGCCAACGGAAAGCCAGTACTGGGCGCGCTCGGAAGCGACCTCGATGTACGACGGCTCTTCGGTGGGGTGGTACTTGCCGATTTCTTCAATGGCACGGCCATCGCGCTTGGCGCGGGCATCCATGACGACGATGCGGTAGTACGGTGCGCGCATCTTACCGAAGCGCTTAAGGCGAATCTTTACGGCCACTTTTGTGGTCACTCCTGTTTCTGAAACGGGGTTGAACCCGACGTTCTGCACCCGTGGGGCGGGCCATACTAAGGGGTTCCAAAGGACAAGATTTGGGCACGGAGAGAGGGGCCGCGCCAATCAAGTACCTGACCATTGTGCCAGATGCCGGAAGTAATTACGACTTTCGCCACTCCCGGACCCAACGGTCAGACAGACCAGACGTAGAGCCCTGACCGCTCCGCCTGTTCCACGTCAGTGGCCAAGGAGGCCAACTGCTGCACGTATTGACGCGATTCGTCCGCGCCAAAAGGCATGTCGTCCTGAGCTGCCCACGCCGCAGCGACGTCGTCAAGAACGTTCCCGTCGCCTTCGCTTTCATACGTCAGCAGCTCGGCAAGCGCCCTCACCATCGCTTCCGGAACGCCAAGGAGGGCGTCGCTGGTGACATCCACCAGCGCCAGCTCATAGTCTGCACCGGCAGCGTGGACGGCTTTGCCCGCAAGGTCCCCCAGTTGCTCGACCTCAAAGTCGGTGATGCCATCGATCCTGACGGCGGGTCCGGTGACGTCAGCGCCCCGATCCAAGGCAGCTGCCCTCTTGAGTGCTTCATCGTGGGTGGCTACAAAAATTTCGGCAAAGCCCATGGAGAGTGCTCTCATTCGTTCGTGCTGACGGGGCGGCGGCAACGGCCCAGGGGCGAATACCGTCAATGCCCAGCCTAGTGCAGTCCCGGCCCCTGCATTCGGAAGCCAGCGCGAGGGCGCTTCCCGCCAGGGTGCTTAGCGCACTGCCACGCGCAGCTTGTTGCGCCAAGGGTCTTCGAACTGCAACTCCAGGCCCGTATGGCGGTTCGCCACGGACGCAACTTTCAGCCGGTCAGCCAGTGCGGCGACGTCATCGGCAGTCGGAACTTCGATCAGGACCTCGCCCAGGCCCAGGGTATCCCTGCGGGGCCCGGCCCCGCGGCTGTTCCACACGTTCATCGCCATGTGGTGGTGGTAGCCGCCCGCAGAAACAAACAACGCCTGCCCGTGCCAGCCCGCAGTCCTCTCAAAACCCAGGGTGTCCACATAAAAATCCTGGGCAGTCTGCACGTCGCCTACCTGAAGGTGCACGTGCCCGACGCCGGCAGCGGCTTTCCGCTGGCCAGTCACGGCAGCCTCACTCAAGTGTTGCTGGAGGAAACGCTGGGGCGGCAAGGCAACATTGTCCATCACCACATTCTTGCCATCCCACTGCCAGACATCGCGCGGCTTGTCGTAATAGAGCTCAATGCCGTTGCCTTCCGGATCCGTGAAGTAGAACGCTTCGCTCACCAAATGGTCGGCACTGCCCACAAAAGCGCGCGGCTCATACTCTGCGGCCGTGGCGATGGTGGCCGCCAGGGAAGGCTGGTCCTGGAACAGGATGGCTGTATGGAAAAGCCCGGCTTCCCCACGGCCTGGAATCTGCAGGCCGGCAGCGGGAGCGAGATGGACTACTGGCTTACCCAGACGCCCCAGGTACAGTCCACCATCCTGCTCGGCCACGGTCTCCAAACCCAGGGCACGCTGATAGTAGTCAGTCATTACCCTCATATCGCCGACCTTGAGCATGACGGTGCCCATGCTGAGTTCGGCAGGAAGGAGGTCCTGGCTGGATGTCGTCGTCATGTGAAGCTCCCGGTTCATAGATGGCCGCCTTTCGGCACGTTCTACTTATCTAAATTACTTGAAGCTTCAATTTATTCCTAGCTGACGGGCTTGCCGCGCAGGACTACATGTTTCAGGCTCGCCACAGTTGCGAGGTTCTTCCTCGGATCATCCCGGCAAAGCACGACGTCGGCACTTGCCCCTTCGCTGAGGCCCTCGGCTCCCAGCCACTTCCGTGCGCCCCACGTGGCGGCGTCCAGGACGGCGGTGGGCGGCAGGCCGGCGTCGTAAAGTTCCTTCATTTCGTCAGCGATCCTGCCGTGCTTGATCACGCTCCCTGCATCCGTTCCCGCAAAGATGCCCACACCGGCTTCAAAGGCCTCCAGCACCCTTTCACGGCGTCGTTCCCAAAGACGGGTCATGTGCTCGGCATAGACCGGAAATTTAGGCGCGGCCTGGGCTGCGATATCCGGAAAAGTAGCGATGTTAATCAAGGTAGGAACGATCGGGACAGACTGCTCCACAAGACGGGGAATATGCCGGGGCAAGAGTCCTGTGGCGTGTTCAATGCAGTCAATCCCGGCGTCGAGCATGTCATCAATGGTGTCTTCAGCGAAGCAGTGGGCCGTCACCCTGGCCCCTTCGTCGTGGGCGGCCGCAATCGCATCCCGCACGACGTTCCGAGGGAAGGAAACCGAGAGGTCGCCCGTCCCGCGATCGATCCAATCGCCCACGAGTTTCACCCAACCGTCCCCGTCCCGGGCTTCCTTGCGGGCTGTCTCCACGAGTTCGTCCGGCTCCACTTCGTGGCCCAAACCACGCAGGTAACGCCGGCTCCGGGCGATGTGGCGTCCGGCGCGAAGAAGCCGTGGGAGATCCTCCCGGCGCTGAACCCAACGCGTATCGCTTGGCGAGCCGGCGTCACGGATCAACAACGTGCCGGCTTTCAGATCGGCCTGCGCTTGGGCAAGAGTTGTCTGCTCATCAACCGCCCCGCCGACCCCAAGTCCAATGTGGCAATGGGCGTCCACAAAACCAGGAAGGACCCACCCATCCAGCACGGAATCCGGCGCAGCGACTGGACGTTCGAACGTGAGTTTGCCATCAACGGACCACAGCCCGTGCCGTTGATCGTCGCCTGCCACAAGCACTGGACCGGTGAATTCGATGATGTAGGCCATGCCAAAAGACTAATCTGCCGATATGCCACAAACCTCCCGGATGAGTAAGCGCTACGACGATGACTGTGTCCCCGATCAGAGCTGTGGTAGCTTCGTCTACGACCACACGGGGGCCCCTGCAGGGGCTGAGATCGGACTGAAGCAGTCTGCGACCGTTGAACCTGTCCGGGTAATGCCGGCGAAGGAAGTGAGTAATCCTTTGAGCACCACCGAAACACAGCACAGCCCTGCCGAAAACCAGGCCAACATCAGCGAAAAGACGACGGAAACCGTCACACAGTCGCTGAAATCCCATTCGTTGGCTTGGCTGGAAGACCGCGCCCATGGCATCCGGGTCCCCGTCACGGAGATTGCACTGGAGCCCTCTCCCAACGGTGAGGCGAACGAGCCACTGCAGGTGTACCGAACTGCCGGACCGGGCAGTGACCCCGTGGTGGGCCTTGAACCGTTCCGAACCGGATGGATCGAAGCTCGAGGAGATACCGAGGCATACTCCGGACGGGAGAGGAACTTGCTCGACGACGGCAAATCAGCCGTACGCCGCGGCGCAGCATCCCAGGAATGGAAGGGAACGCAACCGGTGCCCCGCCGCGCCGTCGAAGGTAAGACCGTCACCCAGATGCACTATGCCAAACAAGGCATCGTCACGCCGGAAATGCAGTTTGTGGCGCTGAGGGAGAACTGCGACGTTGAGCTGGTCCGCAGCGAAGTGGCTGCCGGGCGCGCCATCATCCCCAACAACATCAACCACCCCGAGTCCGAGCCCATGATCATTGGCAAGGCCTTCCTGGTCAAGATCAACGCCAACATCGGAAACTCGGCCGTCACCAGTTCCATCGCCGAGGAAGTTGACAAGCTGCAATGGGCAACCCAGTGGGGTGCCGATACCGTCATGGACCTCTCCACCGGAGACGACATCCATACAACCCGCGAATGGATCATCCGCAACTCCCCCGTTCCGATCGGCACCGTGCCCATCTACCAGGCCCTGGAGAAGGTCAACGGCGAAGCCAACAAACTCACGTGGGAAATCTTCCGGGACACCGTAATAGAGCAGTGTGAACAAGGCGTTGACTACATGACCATCCACGCCGGGGTGCTCCTGCGCTACGTGCCCTTGACGGCAAACCGTGTGACAGGCATCGTCTCCCGTGGCGGCTCGATCATGGCCGGGTGGTGCTTGGCGCACCACGAGGAGAACTTCCTCTACACGCATTTTGATGAGCTCTGTGAAATCTTCGCCAAGTACGACGTCGCATTCTCCCTGGGCGACGGATTGCGCCCCGGTGCCACGGCTGACGCCAACGACGCCGCGCAGTTCGCCGAGCTCGATACGCTTGCAGAGCTGACCCAGCGGGCTTGGGAATTCGATGTGCAGGTGATGGTTGAAGGACCCGGACACATTCCCTTCCACTTGGTCCGCGAGAACGTGGAGCGCCAACAGGAACTGTGCAAAGGTGCCCCCTTCTACACCTTGGGACCGCTGGTCACGGACGTCGCTCCTGGCTATGACCACATCACCTCGGCCATCGGCGCAACGGAAATTGCACGGTACGGCACGGCCATGCTCTGCTACGTAACGCCCAAGGAACACCTGGGACTGCCGAACAAGGATGATGTGAAGACCGGTGTGATCACGTACAAGATCGCAGCGCACGCAGCGGACCTCGCCAAGGGACACCCGGGCGCAAACGAACGCGACGACGCTTTGTCCAAGGCCAGGTTCGAGTTCCGTTGGCGGGACCAGTTCGCGTTGTCCCTGGACCCTGTCACCGCCGAAGCCTTCCACGACGAAACACTTCCGGCCGAACCTGCCAAGACGGCGCACTTCTGCTCGATGTGCGGACCCAAATTCTGCTCGATGCGCATCAGCCAAGACATCAGGGACGAGTTCGGTTCCGCCGACGCGCAGGCCGCCATTGCAGGGATATACGACGGCATGCGGGAAAAGAGCGAAGAATTCCTGGCGTCGGGCGGCAAGGTGTACCTGCCGGAGCTGCAGCTTCCCACTACCCGGATGTCCTCCACCAAGAGGGCAGCGTCAGGAAACCTTAACTGACCTCGTCCGGACAATATCGGCTACGAAAGAGCGAATAATCCGGTCTCCATCCACCGAGTCCTGGGGCCGGTGCCCTCCCGCTGCTACGCGTCTGAGGGCACCGGTGTCCTCCAGGTACCCGGCGATTTCTTCGTACAGTGGCTCCCACCCGCCTGTCAGGACAAGGGTAGGAACGCCAGGAACAATGTGCAGGGGCGCCTCCCAAGGAGGCGCCTGGAGCCGGAGGCGACGTGCGGAACGGCGCGCTTCGGGCGTGTCAAGGCCGCTGGCTTCGGCCGAAAATGCACGCCTGAAATATTCGCGTTCGTAGTCGGCGTCCTTAAGCTGCTTCCGCACGTCAAACAGCGGCTCCATGAGCGAACGATGGAATGTCGTGGCAGGCAGCTCGGCCGTCAAGGATAAACAAGCCGGTTCAACAAGTGTCAGCGAGTGCACAAGGTCGGGGCGTTCAACTGCTGCCAGCATGGCGGAGATTGCGCCTTGCTCATGCGCCACCACATGGCCTCCACCAGAATCCACCAGCGAAGCCACTACGATGCCTACATCCGCAGCGACGTCGGATTCCAACGGTTCAGCCACTGGATCAAAGCCGTGCCGGCGGAGGAAAAGTGCGTCATACGACAGGGCCATACCGTGCTGCTTGGGCCATGCCGAGGCGCCAAAGCTCCCCAGTCCGTGGACGAAGACTACGCGCTGCTTGTGCATGGATTCACCCTAGTCCAGAGCTCTGACATCCCAGCCAAAAAGCAGTTGGCGCCGTTATGGACATTCACAACGGCGCCAGCTGTCACAGTATTGATTCGGAGGTTCCGCTTACTTACCCAGGAACTTCTCGAAGCCCTTGGGGAGGTTCAGCGTGGACGGATCGAAGTCCGCAGCGCCCTGACCAAACGCCGCACCCGTCGGAGCTGCCGAGGCCGCGTTGGCACGCTTGGCCTCAGCCTCGCGGAGTTCCTGGGCTGCCTTTGCGGGGTTGCCGGAGCGCGCCTTCTTCTTGGGAGCGTTCTTGCCACCCTTGCGGCCGCCGCCTGGGCCGCCCATTCCAGGCATGCCCGGCATGCCGGGCATGCCGCCCTGGGCCATCTTTTTCATCATTTTCTGGGCTTGGGCGAAGCGCTCCAGGAGGCCGTTGACCTCCGAAACGTGCACACCTGAACCCTTTGCAATGCGGGCCCTGCGGGAGCCGTTGATGATTTTGGGAGCAACGCGCTCATGCGGAGTCATGGACCTGACGATCGCCTCAACGCGATCGATTTCACGTTCGTCGAAATTCTCCAGCTGCTGGCGGATGTTTTGGGCACCCGGCATCATCATGAGCATCTTCTTCATGGAACCCATGTTGCGGATCTGCTGCATCTGGGCCAGGAAGTCGTCCAGGGTGAAGTCTTCCTGGTCGGCGAACTTCTTCGCCATCCGGGCAGCTTCGTCCTTGTCCCAGGCCTTCTCAGCCTGTTCGATCAAGGTCAGGACGTCACCCATGTCCAGGATGCGCGACGCCATACGGTCCGGGTGGAAGAGTTCGAAGTCGTCCAGGCCTTCACCAGTGGACGCGAACATGACTGGCTTACCCGTGACCGACGCAACCGAAAGTGCGGCGCCACCGCGGGCATCGCCGTCGAGCTTGGACAGCACGATGCCGGTGAAGTTGACGCCTTCGTCAAAGGCCATGGCCGTGTTGACGGCGTCCTGGCCGATCATGGAGTCGATGACGAAGAGGACTTCGTTCGGGATGATCGCCTGACGGATCCGGCGTGCCTGATCCATCATCTCGGCATCCACGCCGAGGCGACCGGCGGTGTCAACGATCACGACATCGTGAAGCTTCTGGCGCGCTTCTTCCACACCTGCGCTGGCGACCGCCACAGGGTCACCAGCAGGGTGATCCAGCTCCGAGGTTGCTCCCGGGTGCGGCGCGAAGACGGGAACGCCTGCGCGCTTGCCGACAACCTGAAGCTGCGTTACGGCGTTGGGCCGCTGGAGGTCGCAGGCAACCAGCATGGGGCTGTGGCCTTGCGCCTTCAGCCACTTTGACAGCTTGCCGGCGAGGGTGGTCTTGCCTGCACCCTGGAGGCCGGCCAGCATGATGATGGTGGGGCCGGTCTTGGCCAAGCGGATGCGCCGGGTTTCACCGCCGAGGATCTCCACGAGTTCCTCGTTGACGATCTTGACGATCTGCTGGCTCGGGTTCAACGCACCGGAAACCTCGGCACCAAGAGCCCGCTCACGGATGCGGGACGTGAATTCGCGGACCACCGAAACGGCAACGTCCGCGTCCAAGAGGGCACGACGGATCTCCCGGACGGTGGCATCGACATCAGCCTCGGAGAGGCGGCCCTTGCCACGGAGGTTCTTGAAGGTTGCTGTCAACCGGTCAGAGAGTGAATTGAACACGCGCCGTGCACTTCTTTCGATGGTCTGCGATTGGCGGCCAGTGCGGCACGCCAGAGTCTTGACTTGTTCTTGTCCCAACAAATTTGTCTCAACCCCAACAAATCTGCGTCAACCAAKGGACTCGACTATCTAGGGTACCAAGTCGCACCTGCAAGATGGCATGCTGGCACAATGACCAGCAAAACAACTGTAAAAACGTTGCTTATCCTTGGCGCCTCCGGTGACCTGACCGGCAGGCTGCTCCTCCCCGGACTGGCAGGGCTGCTCGCTACCGGTCGGGCACCCGGGTTGCGGCTGGTGGGAGCCGGGTCCGACCCCTGGACGCTGAAGCAATGGCAGGAACGGGTCGAGAGAGCATTTGCGGCCGCATCAGAGGCCGCCGATGCAAGCGGGCGCAACGCTTTGGCAGCTGTGGCCGGATCCACCGAGTACCACCAAGTGGACGTGACTGCCGATGGGCCGCTGGCGGACCTCGTGGCACACTTGGAAGGGCCGATAGCTATCTATTTCGCCCTGCCGCCCCACATCAGCCAGAAAGCCTGTGAAGTCCTGCGCCGCGAGCAATTGCCCGCAGGTACTCGCCTGGTGATGGAAAAGCCCTTCGGTTCCGGAAGCGAATCTGCACGCGAACTCAACCAAACCCTGGCCACGCTGGTGCCCGAGGACCACATCCACAGGGTGGACCACTTCCTGGGCAAGGCCACTGTCCTGAACATTCTTGGCTTGCGGTTCGCCAACCGGTTCCTTGAGCCTGTGTGGAACCGCGATCACGTCGAAAAGGTGGAAATCGTCTTCGACGAGGACCTCGCGCTTGAAGGACGGGCACGCTACTACGACGGCGCCGGTGCGTTACGTGACATGATCCAAAGCCATTTGCTGCACATCATGGCCTTCATCGCTATCGATGCACCAGCCAGCATCCATGAACGTGACCTCCGTGACGCCGTGGCTACGGTCCTGAGGGCCAGCAGCATCAAGGCCCCTTACCACGATTCAACGCGCCGGGCCCGTTATACGGCAGGAACCCACGGGGCACGGACGGTGCCCGATTACACCGCCGAGGAAGGCGTCGATCCTTCCCGCAATACTGAGACCCTGGCCGAAGTCCGCGTAGACATTGACAACTGGCGGTGGAAAGGCGTTCCCTTCCTCCTCCGCTCCGGTAAGGCCATAGGGAGCCGAAGGAAGGAAGCCGTGATCACCTTCCGCCCGGTACCGCACCTGCCCACCGGATTCTCCGGCGTGGACTCCCCCAACCAACTGCGGATTGGATTCGGGCCGGACGTCCTCCAACTCGACGTCGATGTGAACGGTCCAGGGGACATCTTCGCCTTGGACCGGGCCAGCCTCGTCGCAGAGCTCAACGCGGCAGACATGCTTCCCTACGGTGAAGTACTTGAAGGCGTGCTCACGGGCGATCCCTTGCTCTCCGTCCGGGGTGACACAGCCGAGGACTGCTGGCGGATCGTTGAGCCCGTCCTCCGGGCCTGGGAACGGGATACGGTCCCCTTGGAGGAGTACGACGCCGGTAGCGCCGGGCCGGCGGACTGGCCCACCGCCGTCGCGAATTGAGAAAGCGGGCCGGGTACCTTGGCTGGTACCCGGCCGCTTTCGCGCAGGAGTGTGATGTCAGGATTGTGACCTCAGGACTTAGATGGCGGCAGAGCCGCGCTCCCCGGTCCTGACTCGAACTGCTTCGTAGACGTCCACGGTCCAGGCTTTGCCGTCTCCGGCTCGTCCGGTATTCGAGCTTGCGATCAGGACATCCAGGATGTCGTCTGCTTGCTCGTCTGTGGCAAGAACCTCAATGCGAATCTTTGGCAGCAGGTCCACGTTGTATTCGGCCCCGCGGTACACCTCGGTGTAGCCGCGCTGCCGGCCGTAGCCGCTTGCCGCGCTGACCGTCAGGCCCTGGACCCCGTACGCTTCCAGGCCTTCCCGGACTGCTTCAAGCTTTTCCGGACGGACAATCGCTGTGATGAGCTTCATGCCTGGACACTCTCCTTGCCTGATACTGCTGCTTCGGAATCGGCCGGTGCCTTGCCGGTGATGAGGTCATGAAGGGGCTGGAAGCTGCCGCCGTGTCCGCCGATGCCGAATTCGTAGGCCGTTTCAGCGTGGAGGCTGAGGTCCGCCCCGGCAATCTCCTGGCGTTCGCTGATACGGAAGCCCATGAGCTTGTGGATGGGGAAGGCGATGATGAACGTCATGACCCCGGTGAAGATGATCGAGCCAAGCGCCGCGAGGCACTGTGCAACCAGCTGGGTGGTTCCACCGCCGTAGAACAGACCGGCGGGGCCCTGGGTCGGGGTAGCGAGGAAACCGATGGCTACTGTGCCGATGACGCCGGACACCAAGTGCACGCCCACCACATCCAGGGAGTCGTCATATCCGAGCTTGAACTTCAACCCGACAGCGAGGGCAGAGGCGACGCCGGCTACGACGCCGAGGGCAATGGCGCCGAGCGGGGAAACGTTGGCGCAGGCAGGGGTGATCGCAACGAGTCCGGCAACGACACCCGAAGCTGCTCCGAGGGAGGTGGGGTGGCCGTCACGGATGCGCTCTACGATCAACCAGCCGAGCATGGCTGCTGCCGGTGCGGCGAGGGTGTTGATCCAGATGAGGCCAGCCTGCTCCACGGTAGCAGCCGCACCGGCATTGAAGCCGAACCAGCCGAACCAGAGGATTGCCGCACCGAGCATGACCAGGGGTACGTTGTGCGGACGGTGGTTGGGGTCCCTGCCGAAGCCCTTGCGGTTGCCGATGATCAGAACGAGGATCAGGCCCGCAACACCGGCGTTGATGTGCACTACCGTTCCACCAGCGAAGTCGATGACCGGTGCAAACGTCTGGCCGAACCAGCCGTCCTTGGAGAAGAGCCCGCCGCCCCACACCATGAAAGCCATGGGTGCGTATACCAGCGTGGCCCAGATCAAGGTGAAAAGGGTCCAAGCCGAGAACTTTGCACGGTCCGCAATCGCGCCGGAGATCAAAGCCACGGTGATGATCGCGAAGGTTGCGGCGTAGCCAACGTGAAGGAGGTCCGCGGGATCCGTGAAGTTGTGCAGTCCGAAGTGGCTGAACGGGTTCGCGAAGATCTGGAAGAAATTGTCCGTGTTGCTGGTGGACATTGACGCGCCCCACAGCACCCAGACAATTGTCACCGTGCCGATGGCGATGAAGCTCATCATCATCATGTTCAAGGCGGCCTTGGCGCGGGTCATGCCACCATAAAAGAATGCCAGGCCCGGGGTCATGAACAGCACTAATGCTGAAGCGACCAGGAGCCAAACGAGACCGGCGGTGAAGTCCATGTCTGCGTCCTCTCTGCTTAAGATGCGGGCTAAGCCGCCTGTGCCAACGCATTTGCGTTCTACATAAGAGTTTTGCGGCGCAGTGTTTCGCCTGCGCAGGTTTTACATTGCAGGCTCGTTACAACAACCTCCCCAACGTAAATGGTGCATATCACCGTTGTTACGGATATGTTTCATGCGTCACACTTCACCGCAAATACACAGAATTGAAGGACCCGCACCACATGACTGAGTCGCCCAGATCCGTTGAAGATCCAAGGATCCGGCGGGAGAAGGAACCGCTGCCCCGCGACATCAAGGTGATGTTGGCTGCAGCGTTCTTAATTGCGCTGGGCTTCGGGCTGGTAGCACCGGTACTCCCTCAATTCGCCACCACCTTCGACGTCGGAGCCACCGCTGCCGCCGTCATTGTCAGCATTTTCGCTTTCATGCGGTTGGTTTTCGCCCCGGCAGGGGGCTCGCTCATCGGACGCTTCGGCGAACCGAACGTGTATGTGTCCGGCCTGCTGATCGTTGCCGCTTCCACTGCCGCCTGCGCTTTCGCCCAGAACTATTGGCAGCTGCTGATTTTCCGGGGGCTCGGCGGAGCGGGTTCCGTCATGTTTACAGTCGCCGCCATGGGGCTGCTCATTCGTTTGGCACCACCGGAACGAAGGGGCCGTGTTTCGGGCGCATACGCGTCGGCCTTTCTGATTGGGAGTGTCCTGGGCCCGGTTGTTGGTGGCCTGCTGGCTGGCTTCGGCCTTCGGGTACCGTTCCTTGCCTACGCGGCGGCCTTGCTCGTTGCAGCACTGGTGGTCCGTACAATGCTCAGCGGCGAGGGTACGCCCGGACAGGATGCCACCCACGCTCCGCCCATGACGTTGAAGGAGGCGCTGGCGGATTCAGCGTACCGGGCGGCTGTGTTTTCCAGTTTAGGTAATGGCTGGGTGACTTTTGGTGTGCGGATGGCCACGATTCCGCTCTTTGCCGTCGCGGCACTTCAGTCGCGACCGGAGACCGCGGCATGGGCTTTGGCCGTCTTTGCTGTAGGCAATGCCCTCGCTTTGACGTTCTCCGGGCGCCTCGCCGATGCCTGGGGAAGGAAGCCCCTGCTCATTCCCGGCCTTGTCATCACTGGCCTCGCCACTGGAATCATCGGTTTGACGACGGATCTTCCGGCATTCTTCGCTGCTTCCGCCGTGGCCGGCTTCGGTTCCGGCTTGCTGGGCCCGGCGCAGCAGGCTGCTGTCGCTGACGTCATTGGCCGTGGGCGCTCCGGTGGCAAGGTGCTGGCAGTCTTCCAGATGGCCGCAGATACCGGAGCCATCATCGGGCCCGTCGTGGCTGGAATCCTCGCCGATCGCTTCGGCTACGGACTTGCATTTGCTGTCACGGGCGGAGTGCTGCTGCTTACGGCCATGGCATGGCTCCTTGCGCGCGAACCCCTTAAAAGCAAAAACTGACTGACAGTAGTGGTTGCTTTGATCACTCAAAACAACCACTACTGCAAGTCAGTTGGGCGCCGGCGCTAGTTAAGCAGGGCGTCCACAAAGCCCTCAGCATCGAACGGTGCGAGGTCGTCTGGACCTTCGCCGAGGCCGATGAGCTTGACGGGCACACCGAGGGACTTCTGGATAGCGACCACAATGCCGCCCTTGGCCGTGCCGTCCAATTTGGTCAGCACAATGCCTGTGATGTTGACCACTTCAGCAAAGACGCGTGCTTGGTTCAGACCGTTCTGACCCGTGGTGGCGTCCAGGACCAGCAGGACCTCGTCCACCTCGGCCAGTTTCTCGATGACTCGCTTGACCTTGCCGAGTTCGTCCATCAAGCCGGTCTTGTTCTGCAGGCGTCCGGCGGTATCCACCATGACGACGTCGACCTCCTGGTCGATCCCCGCTTTGACAGCTTCGTAGGCAACGGAGGCAGGATCGGCGCCATCGATGTCTGACTTAACGGTGGGTACGCCGACACGCTGGCCCCATGTGGCCAACTGCTCAGCAGCTGCGGCGCGGAAAGTGTCCGCAGCACCGAGCAGCACGTCCTTGTCCTCGGCCACCAGCACGCGCGCCAGCTTGCCAACCGTTGTGGTCTTGCCCACACCGTTGACACCAACAACAAGCACGACGGCGGGTCGGTCACCCTTGCGCTCGACGTTGAGGGAACGGTCCATGGTGGGATCCACGAGCTTGATGAGTTCTTCACGGAGCATGGCCTTGACATCCTCGGGACTGCGGGTGCCCAGCACCTTCACGCGTTCCCGGAGGGCATCAACCAACTGCATGGTGGGCTCGGTGCCGAGATCGGCAAGGAGCAGTGTCTCCTCAACCTCGTCCCACACGTTCTCATCAATTTTGTCCCCGGACAGCAGAGCCAGCAGACCCTTGCCCAGAATGTTGTTCGATTTAACCAAACGGGCGCGGAGGCGAGTGAGGCGGCCTTCCACAGGCGCCGGCGTCTCTACTGCGATGGTCTCCAAGCCGGCGGCGTCATCCGGAACATCGGCACCTTCGACTCGTCCGTCGAAGGTTGGGGCAGGAGGTGCTGTAACGGCGTCCGGCCGGTCCTCCACAAGGGTTCCGCTGCCTGCGGCCGATGACTGAACGGGGTCATTGGCGTCCCGCGTTCCAGGGTAGTTGGCGCCGGACTTCCGGGCCTTCATCAGTACCGGCACCAGCCCGCCGACCACGACGAGCGCAGCGAGAATGGACAGAATTATGGGTAGGAAATCGTTCACTCCCCTACCTTCTCATAAAGCTATGCCCCGGCACCGAGCCGTTGGCTGATGACGGTGGACACCCCGTCGCCACGCATCGTGACGCCGTAGAGGGCATCCGCGACTTCCATGGTGCGCTTCTGGTGCGTGATGACGATCAACTGACTGGACTCCCGAAGCTCTTCGAAAATCGTGATGAGCCGGCTCAAGTTGGTGTCGTCCAAGGCCGCTTCCACTTCGTCCATGACGTAAAAGGGTGACGGCCTGGCTTTGAAGATCGCCACCAGCAGTGCCACAGCTGTGAGTGATCGTTCGCCGCCGGAGAGCAAGGACAACCTCTTGATCTTCTTACCTGCCGGCCTGGCTTCCACCTCGATCCCAGTGGTCAGCATGTCGTCCGGATCCGTCAGGACCAGTCTGCCCTCGCCTCCGGGGAAGAGCCGTGCAAAGACGCGGTCAAACTGCGCTGAGGTATCGGCAAAGGCTTCGGTGAAGACCTGTTGGACGCGGTTATCGACTTCTTTGATGATGTCCAGCAAGTCCTTCCGGCTGGACTTGAGGTCCTCCAGTTGGGAACTGAGGAACTGGTGACGCTCCTCAAGGGCGGCAAACTCTTCCAGCGCCAAGGGGTTGACTTTGCCCAGTGCCGCCAATTCACGCTCGGCCTTTTTTAGCCTTTTCTCCTGCTCCGCCCGGTCGAAGGGAATTCCTTCCACGAGCGGTACACCCGCTTCGTCTACCGGTGCGCGGAGTTCCGCCCATTTGTCCGTGGTTGCGCCAGCCGGCTGTGGGACAGGTTGATCGGGGCCGTAATCTGCAACGAGCTGTTCGGCCGATAATCCGAGTTCCTCGATGGAGCGGGCCTCCAACGCTTCGATGCGAAGACGCTGTTGGGTCCTGGCCATCTCATCCTTGTGCACGGAGTCGGTAAGTTCGGCGAGTTCCTTTGCCAGCGACTCGTTGCCGGAGCGTACGCCGGACAGTTCCCTCTCCAGTTGCTCGCGTGCTTGCTCGGCAACGTAGCGTTCACGGGCCGCGAGATCCACTGATATATCGATGAAACGAAGCGCTTGCTCAACGGCCGACACCACTGCACCAGCACGTTGGGCTTGGGCTCGCCGTCTCTGCGCCCGGCGTGCGGCTTCTTCACGGGCCCGCCGCTCCGTAGCTGCTGCGCGTTCCAGGGAGGCCGCCCGGCCAGCGATGGCCCCCAACTGCTCTTCTGCCGTGCGCAGGGCAAGCCGGGCTTCCATTTCGTTGGAACGAGCCAACCTCGCCTGCGCCGCGAGTTCATCCCGCTGGTCGGTGGAGGGTTCCTCGTCCGGAGCTTCCTGGGCGGCGGCGAGCCGCTCGGCCGCGACTTCAAGGTCCAACCTGGCTTCTGCAATGTTCGCTTCCGCGCGCGCCAACGAAGACTCCAGGCGTTCGCTTTCACCGACCGCGCTTCGCAGAAGTGAGTTCAAGTGCCCCAGGCGCTCTGCCACGGCGGCAAGGCGGGCATCGGATTCATGCAGCCTTTCCAAGGCAGCATCGGCCCGGTCTTGCGCCTCGGCCCGGCGGGCTTCAGCGCCAGCCAGGGCAAACCGGCCCCGTTCCAATCGGGCAGTTACCTCCAGAAGTCCGGCAACAGCCTCGTCCACTGCTGCCTGGATCTCCAGCAGGGAGGGCGCGGTGGTTGAGCCGCCCTGGGCGGTCAGCGACGTGAAAACATCCCCTGCGCGGGTGACCACCTTGAGTTGGGGGTGCCCACCAATCAGCGCTGCAGCACCTGCCGGATCATCGACGACGGCGATCCCGGCCAGCAGGGCCAAGGCACCTTGGGCAGCCGGTTCCGTGACCTTGAGGACGTCCACCGCCCATCTGCAGCCAGCCGGGAGCTGTAAGGAGGACGCTTCAGTAGCCCCAGGCCAAACGTCAGCCAACAGCAGCGCGGCCCTGCCGGCGTCGTCCGCTTTTAACAGTTGGATCGCGGCCACGGCGTCAGCGGAGTCCCCGACCACGAGCGCGTCCGAAGCAGAGCCCAGCGCCGCTGCTATCGCGGCCTCATAACCTGGCTCAATGGCCAGCATCCCGGCAAGCGGCCCCAGGATCCCTTGGACATCTCCGGAGAGCAGGCGCTCCGAGCCGTCCTTGCGGTTGAGACCCAAAAGGAGAGCGTCCCGGCGGGCGGTCAGGGCATCCCGTTGGCGAAGTGCTTCCCGTTCTGCCGATTTCAGCTCTTCGATCTCCGCCAGCGCGGCGTCCAGGGCCTCAGTGGCATTCTCGTACTCGGCGTCAAGGCTCTCTTCGCCGTCTTCAACCCCTGCAACCTGGGATTCGAGTGCTGCGAATTCGCTCTGGGCGTGGCGGCGTCGCTCGTTGCCCGCGGCCAATGATTCGCGGAGTCGGCCACGCTCCGCCTCCGCCGCTTCTGCCCTGGAGCGTGCGGCCGCGACCTGGCCCGCGAGCCTGGCGAGCCCTTCGCGGCGGTCAGCTGCTGCCCTTAACATGGCCGTCAGCCGTTTGTCCTCGGCGGCTGCGAGCGCCTCCGCAGAATCCTTCGCCACTGTTGCTTCCAGGAGGGCGGCCTGCTTGGCAAGGATGTCGTGTTCCAAGACGGCCTGTTCCCCCCGGACCTTCGCCGCCTGGCGCTCCAGCTGTTCGGGGTCCCGACCGGCGTCCGGCAAGGCTTCTGATGAGCCCAGCAGCCGACGACGCTCGGCTGCCAGGGAACCCAGCGAGCGGAGCCGCTCACGGCCTGCTGACAGCTGGTACCAGTTGTCCCGTGCTGCATTGAGCCGGGGGGTTGCTTCGGCTGCTTGCTGCTCCAATGCGGCCTGGCGTCGTCGGCCATGGCCCAGTTCTGCCTCGACCACCTGCCGGCGTTCCTTGAGGGCGGCTTCGTCTGCGACATCCTGTTCCAGGCTCGATGTCAGTGCAACGAGGTCGTCGGCGAGGAGCCGGGCGCGGGCATCCCTGACATCGAATTGGACTGTTTGTGCACGCCGGGCGATTTCTGCCTGCTTGCCCAAGGGGGTGAGTTGGCGGCGGATCTCTGCGGTGAGATCGCCAAGTCGGGCGAGGTTGGCCTGCATGGCTTCGAGCTTGCGGACGGTTTTTTCCTTGCGGCGCCGGTGCTTGAGGATACCTGCGGCTTCCTCAATGAAACCGCGACGGTCTTCAGGCGTCGCGTGCAGTACCCGGTCCAGCTGGCCTTGGCCCACTATCACGTGCATCTCGCGTCCCAGTCCGGAATCGGACAAAAGCTCCTGGATGTCCAGGAGCCGGCAAGGCGCACCGTTGATGGCGTATTCGGAGCCTCCCGTCCGGAACAGTGTCCGGGAAATCGTGACTTCGCTGTACTCAATGGGAAGCGCGTTGTCCGCGTTGTCGATGGTCAGGGAAACGTGGGCGCGTCCCAACGGAGGCCTGCCCGATGTGCCGGCAAAGATGACATCTTCCATCTTTCCACCGCGCAGCGTCTTGGCGCCTTGCTCCCCCATGACCCACGCCAGGGCATCCACGACGTTGGACTTACCCGAGCCGTTGGGACCGACGACGGCGGTGACGCCGGGCTCGAAGTCGAACGTCGTGGCCGACGCAAACGACTTGAATCCGCGGACAGTCAGACTTTTCAAATGCAAGGTGGTTGGTTCTCCTGGATGGCCTGTTGTCAGCCCTTGCCGGTGGCTGTATCTCCCTAAATCTACTGCCGTTTGGCCGAAATCCATGGATCTGTAACGGGAAAGCCTTGCGGCAGGGATGCCGCACCCCTACACTCCTGCCAAGGGTTACTTGGCGGATTCGCTCCGGTGATCCGGCTTCGACCTGAAGGTCCCTCGGGTAAAGGCTGGATACGGTATAGATATTCGGAAACGATCATCCAAGTGCAGAACCCGTATTCCATAACTGAAGATCTTGGTTTGACCCTGGCTGGGGAGCGGCAAGCAGGGACCGTGCGCTAGACGCGGACCCATATTCGCAATTGGCGTACCACTCCAGGAGTTCTGATGACCGGTCCTTCAGCTACCCGACCACAGCAAGTCCTCAAAGGCTTTCTCTTGCCTTTGGTGATTGCCATGGTTGCAGCTTTGCTGCCTCTTACTGCCCCGGCGGCCGTCGCAGCGGGACCATGCGACCCCGGAATGAATCCTGTGGTGTGTGAAAATTCCAAACCCGGAAGTCCACCTTCAGAGTGGGACATTGATGGTGCCGGTGACGACAGCATCCAAGGCTTCTCCACGGAAATCAGCGTCAATGCGGGGCAGGCAATCAAGTTTAAGATCGACACCAGAGCTCCGAGTTACTCCATCGCCATCTACCGCACCGGCTGGTATGGCGGCAACGGAGCACGCAAGATCGCCGATGTCACGCCCTCGGCGTTCCGCCAAACCCAACCAGCTTGCCGGAGCGATCTCACAACGGAACTCTATGACTGCGGCACGTGGGCCGTTTCGGCGACGTGGCAAGTTCCTTCGACGGCAGTCTCCGGCGTCTACATCGCGCTCCTCACGCGGCCCGACACAGGTGGGCAGAGCCACATCACCTTTATTGTCCGCAACGACGGCAACCACTCCGCCGTTGTCTTCCAGACTGCCGACGAAACCTGGCAGGCCTACAACACGTACGGCGGTTCAGACTTCTACCAGGGCGCCAACAACGGCCGGGCCTATAAAGTCAGCTACAACCGTCCTGTAGCCACCCGGGACGGGATTGGTGGCCGCGACTTCTATTTCGCCAATGAATACCCCATGGTGCGCTTTCTGGAGCAAAACGGATACGACGTCAGTTACATCAGCGGCCTCGACTCGGACCGCAACGGAGCCGAATTGCTCAACCATAAGGTGTTCCTGTCCGTGGGCCATGACGAATACTGGTCCGGCCCGCAACGCGCCAATGTCACTGCTGCACGGGACGCGGGCGTCAACCTCCAATTCCTCTCCGGCAACGAAATGTATTGGCGCACCCGATTCGAACCGTCCAGTGTCGATGGTGCGGCGGGGAGGACGTTGACCTGCTACAAGGAGACCTGGTCAAACGCCAAGATCGATCCCACTGCCCAATGGACGGGAACCTGGAGGGATCCGCGGTTCGCCTCGCAGGCGAATGGTGGTGGCCTCCCGGAAAACGGCGTAACTGGGACGCTTTACATGTCTAATTTCACTGATCTTCCCGTGACTGTCTCCGCTGCGGAGGGAAAGACGCGCCTGTGGCGGAACACGTCCTTGGCCTCACTTGCAGCAGGCTCTTCGGCAGTGCTGGCTCAGCACACCATAGGTTATGAATCCGACGAAGACTTAGATAACGGCTTCCGGCAGGCGGGCCAGATCCAGCTGTCAACCACCACTGGAGCCGTCAGCGAATACCTCCAGGATTTCGGAAACACAACCAAGCCCGGCACCACGACACATCACCTGACCCTCTACCGGGCTCCCAGCGGCGCACTGGTGTTCTCTGCCGGCAGCGTCCAGTGGACGTGGGGACTGGACCAGGAACACGACGGCACCGGCGCCCCCGCCGATGCCCGTATGAGGCAGGCCCAAGTGAACCTGCTTGCAGACATGGGTGCCTCGCCGGCCTCCCTTGCTGCAGGGCTCGTTGCAACTGCGGCCAGCGGGGACAAAACCGGCCCGACTGTCACCATCAACGCACCAGCCGATGGTGCCTCACTGGCTCATGGAACCAACGTGACTGTCAGCGGAACTGCAACTGACGTCGGTGGTGTGGTTGCCGGCGTCGAAGTTTCAACGGACGGCGGTGCCACGTGGCACCCAGCCAGCGGTAAAGCGACGTGGACTTACAGCTACATTCAGAAGGGCCTTGCCACCGCGACAATTCAAGTGCGTGGCATTGACGACAGCGCCAACATCGGTGCTGTGGCCACCCGAAACCTCAGCCTGAACGGCCCTTACAGCGTCTTTGGGCAGACAGTCCCGCCGACGGTGGACTCCGGCGACGCCGGCGCGTACGAGATGGGTCTGCGGTTCTCTCCCTCCGTTGACGGATTCGTCACCGGTGTCCGGTTCTACAAGAGCACGGCCAACACCGGAACGCACACGGGATCCCTCTGGAGCGCTACCGGTACCCGCCTGGCTACCGCGACCTTCGCCAGTGAGACAGCGTCCGGTTGGCAGACTGTGCTGTTCAGCCAACCCGTCCCGGTGACTGCGGGCCAGAAATACACGGTCTCCTACTGGGCGCCCAAGGGGCATTACTCCACGAAGGACTTCCAGTGGGCCTACACCGGATTCAACGACCCCCCGTTGAAAGTGGCAGGTGGCTTCGGCGCTGAAGCGGCCGGTGTGTACAACACATCGCAGGGCTTCCCCACCTCGAGCTTTAACGGCGGCAACTACTTTGTGGACGCGGTGTTCAGCACCACAGACACCTCACCACTGACTGTTTCCGGACAAACACCCATCCCCTCTTCCTCGAGTGTCTCCGTTTCGACCACGGTGAGCGGTGTCTTCTCGAAGGCCGTCACTGCTACCACCATCCAATTGACCGTAAAGACCTCTGCCGGCGCGGTTGCGGGCACCACCACCTACGACGCCGTGGCCCGGAAGGCGACGTTCACACCGACGTCCCAACTGGCGTTTAGTACCCAATACACGGCGACGCTTGCCGCCACGGCTACCAACGGCGGGCAAGTAACCTCGGGAGGTACGTGGTCGTTCACGACTGCTGCCACCATTCCACCCCCAGGGTCCTGCCCCTGCAGCCTGTACAACGATAGTGTCACCCCCGGCATCGCCGAGATCCAGGACGGCGTTCCCTTGACACTGGGTGTCCGCTTCTCCAGCGTGTCCGCGGGGCAGGTGACAGGAGTCCGCTTCTACAAGTCGGCAGGAAACACCGGCACTCACACTGGTGCCCTGTACTCCTCCAGCGGACAACAGCTGGCGACAGTGACCTTCGCCAACGAGAGCAGTGCGGGTTGGCAGACGGCTATGTTCAGCCAACCTGTCCAAATGGCTGCCAACACCGAGTACATCGCCTCGTACAAGTCGCTGACGGGTGCCTACTCCGCTACCAGCAACGGTTTTGGCTCGGGTATGAGTGTAGGCCCCTTGCGGACAGTGTCCGATGCGGGCGCGTACTCGTATAGCACCGATTTCCCGAGCTCCCGCTCTACGGCCAGCTACCTCGTGGATGTCGTAGTCATGGTCTCCGCACCGCCATTTACTGTGGGTAACCAGTCTCCGCTGCCAAACGCCTCCAGTGTGCCGTTGGATACGACCGTCAGCGGTGTGCTCTCCGAGGCTGCCGTAACTTCCAGCGTCGCGCTTTCGCTAAAGACAGCAGGTGGCGCTGCGGTGGCCGGCGCCACAGCGTACGACCAATCAACACGCAAGGTCACGTTCACTCCCAGCGCCCCGCTGGCTGCCGGAACGAGCTACACGGCCACCGTAACCGCAACTGCCGTGTCCGGGACGCCGATCTCAGGAAATACCTGGACGTTCGCCACCGTCCCTGCACCGCGCACCCCGGGCGTATGCCCCTGCACGCTGTATCAGGACACCACCACCCCCACCACTCCCGAAGTGAACGACGGCGCGGCACTGGCCTTGGGCGTCAGGTTCAGCAGTGATACGGCGGGCCAGGTAACAGGAATCCGCTTCTACAAATCTGGCGGCAACACCGGGACACACACCGGTTCCCTCTACACGACTGCCGGACAACAACTCGCCACTGTTACGTTTACCAACGAATCAAGCATGGGCTGGCAGACGGCAACCTTCAGTCAACCCGTCAACATCCAAGCGGACACTGAGTACGTAGCAGCCTACAAAGCTCCCACCGGCACGTACTCATACACTGCAGGCGGATTCGGTGACGGCTTTGCGAGCGGTCCTTTGCGGGTGGTTACCGATTCCGGAGCCTACTCGTATAGCGGCGACTTCCCGAATACGGCATCCACTGCCAGCTATATGGTGGACTTGGTCTTCGCTCTGGCTCCGCAGCCACTGAGCGTCACGGCCCAGGTGCCGGCACCTGGAGCAACCGGGATCCCTACTGATGTGAAACCCTCCATCACGTTCTCCACCGCCATCAACCCCAGCGCGTCCTTCACGCTCAACGCCAGCGGAGCGTCGGTAGCGGGAACAGCAGCATTGTCCGCAGATTCCAGGACCATCACCTTCACACCTGCAGCTGCACTGCCTGCCAGCACTGTGATCACGGCCACTGCCTCCAATGTAGCGACACCCCAGGGACAGACCCTTCCGCCAACCACCTGGCAGTTCACTACGGCGGCGGCAACAGCGCAGCAGAGCACCATCTTCGGTTCGCTCCTGCCGCAAGTTGCGCCGGCATCCGAGACGAAGTCCGTGGAGCTCGGAACGGCGTTCAGCGTTTCGCAAGCAGGCAACGTAACGGGTATCCGCTTCTACAAGGGCACCGGAAACACAGGTACGCACGTAGGATCGCTGTGGAACTCGGCTGGCACCCGACTGGCACAGGTGACCTTTACCAACGAGACCGCTACGGGGTGGCAAACTGCTACATTGTCGGCTCCGGTGGCCTTGTCGACCGGCCAGACCTACGTGGTGTCCTACCGCGCACCCAACGGCCGCTACTCCTACACGTCTGGCTTCTTCAACCAGACCTGGACGAGTGGGGTATTTACGGCTTCTGGACCTAATAACGGCGTGTACCGATACGGTTCCGGAGGTGTGATGCCTGCGAACTCATTCAATGCCACGAACTACTTCGTGGACGTGGTGTACTCCACCAGTGCTGCTCCGGCACAAGCGCAGACACAGACGCAGACCACGGCGACAGCAACTCCAACTCCAACCCCAACCCCAACCCCAACAGCGACTCCCACACCCAGCCCATCCCCGACTCCCACCCAGTCAGGTGGTTTGGTCTGCGGCCTTCTCGGGATCTGCTGAGGATCTGTTGAGGATCTGTTGACGCGTTAACACGCCTCGGAATTGCTAACGTCCGGCCCCCTGAACTTCAGGGCCGGACGTTAGCATTTAACGTCAGAGTTAACCTCAGCTATTGCACGGGCACAGCACGCCGCTCACCATCCACGGTCAGCGGACTACGCTGGGCGACCACGCGTGGGGGATAAACAGGCTCGGCTGTGATGCCGGATCAGTCGCCAGCTTCCAGATGTTGCTGTCGCCGGGGGTGTTTTCGTCGGCCAATCCATAAAGCACGTTTTGGTTGTCCAACCATTCGATTTGGTCATCCACGCTTCGCTTCTCCGAAAGGACAGTTTCCTGTCCTGTAGCCAAGTCAAGCAGTGCTACCTTCCAGTGCGCAGTCAACGGCCCGGCGTCGTTCTTTTTATAGGCAATCCGCGTGCCATCCGGTGAGATGGACGGGCACTCAACGTTATCGTGGACCGCAGTCAGGGTCTTGGCCGACAAGCTGCCGCGAACAAGCCAGATACGCCCGGCGGACGCCGCAGTGGCGTAGAAAACATCACTTTGCCCGGGTACGAACGTGACCCCCCAGATGTTTCTGTCCGTGGCCTGCAAGCGCTCGCCGTTGACTATCAGGGAGAAATCCTCCAGATTCCCCGAACCACCTGAACCACTTGCAGTGAAGTTGATTTCAGTAGCGGTGGAGAACCCTGCAGTCGCATAGGAATGGCCTGCGACGAAGACAGTGGTGGCAATCATGGTCCCGTCAGCACTGATCCGCGTTCGGCTCGGTATTCCAGGAACGGGCCACGCCCGCTGCTGTTGCCAGTCGCGATCCAGGACAGCGGCTTCGAAGGCGGTCACGAGGCCGCGGTTCGTTTTGAGGCAAATTACCGTGGACGCGGTGCCGTAGACCCTGTCGCAGGCCTGCTCGCTCACTGCGCGTGTGCCGTCGGGAGAGGACAACGGTACGGTAGCGGCATTACCGTAACCCTGTCCGCCGGCTGTGTTCCGAAAAAGGACGAACGGAACAGCCGGCAACGGCTGGCCGGCACTGACCCCTACAGACGGGGCGGCAGTGCGGCTCTCCTCAAATCGCTGATAGGCGCCCACGGCATAAATGCCCGCCCCAGCAAGCACAACTGCCGTTACCGCAAGGAGAATGCCCCACCGCAGCCTCCCGCCAGTGAAGGTAGCGCTCATTCGTTGCCCAGCTTGGGCCTGGCTCCAGGCAGGATGAAGACGACTGCCACTACTGCACATGCCAACAACGCTCCGGCGGCAACCATGGCTGTGGAGGCACCTACTGCGTACCAGAGAACGCCAAAACCGGCCGAGGCCGTCATCCTGCTCAAAGCAACCACGGTCTGTGCGGAGGCGATGCCCGTGGCCAGCTTGCCTGGAGGGGTCAACTGGCTGGCCAAGGCCGCCAGCACCCCGTCAGTTGCTGCGTAGAATCCGCCAAGAAGGATCAGGCAGCCCACAGTGCTCCATAGGCCACCGAAAGGCGCCGCAGCCAGGAAGTAGCAGGCAAGCAGGCCAATGTGGCCGCCCACGAAGACCGGGACCCTGCCCACGCGGTCGGCCAGCCGCCCCAGTGGAATCGCAAACGCCAGGAACACAATGTTGGTTCCGACGAAAAGCAACGGAAACCACTGCACCGCAAAGGAATCCCGGTCCTGCAGTACCAGGTAGATGAAACCGTCGCCAATAGTGAGCAAGCCAAGGAGGCCCGCAGAGATCAATAACTTGCCAAGGCCCGGCTCCCGCAGCTGGCTCCACGAGAACGCGAAGAGCCGAGGCCGTTGCTTCCGGGAGTCGGCTGCTGGTTCGGCGCCGCTGGTGGCTTTGATCCCTCTCAGCCCATCCGCCCGAAGGTCCGGCACCACCAGCCCCAGAACTGCAACGCCGATGATCGCAAAAGCCAGGGACACCACAAAAACGGTGCTGAAGCCATTGGGGATCATCAGCAGCACGAGGAAGGCAATCATTGGCCCTGCGGCGGCCCCGATGTTGTCCAACATTCTGTGGACGCCAAAGGAACGGGCCAGGTGTTCGGGTTGCGCTGAAACAGTGATGAGCGCATCACGTGGAGCCGTCCGAATGCCTTTGCCGATCCTGTCTCCGGTCACAATCGCAGCTACCGCCCAGAACCCTCCTGCGAACAGGAAACCTATCCTGGCGAGCATGGACAACCCGTAGCCGGCCAAGGCGATGCGTTTCGGATGTCCGCTGCGGTCCGCGGCCCAGCCCGCCGCGATCCTGACAATTGCACTTGCGCCTTGGTTAATGCCGTCGATGAATCCGAAGGCGATGGTTGAAAGGCCCAGGAAGCCTGTCACATACAGCGGGAGGATTGCCGTTACAGACTCCGATGACACATCCGTCACCATGCTGACCAGGCCGAGCCACAAGATGACCGGGGACAAACGAAACGGCACCTCGCTGGATAGTGCCGTCGTGGCTCCCCGCAGTTTTTCCCGTTTGCCACCGCTGCGATCCGAAAGTGAGATGTACATTCGTGCCCCTAGTCCGCCGTCGTATGCAAGCTGCCCAAAAGCTGGAAGCGTGATACGCCGGTTCCGGTCACCGAAACTGACACCGTCACTGTGTCCGTGCCACGCACGAACCTCGCGGCTAGAGCTCCTTCCGGCGCGGGCGCATCCTCGGACCAAAAGCCTTGCCCGACCAACGACTGGCGGAAAGCGCCCAGAACGTCTTCCTGAGACGTGCCCACGATCCCGTCCGCCGTCAGCTGCAGGACGTTGCCTGAACTAGAGATGCTGGTGGAGCCCACCGTGGTCCCGGCTGGCAGGGTCACAACGCTGCTGGGCCAGCCCTCGACCACCGAGCCCTTCGCTGTGCCCGATTTCGGCAATGGACCAGTGATGAGTGGGGCCGGTGCAGACGGTACCGGGAGCCCGGTGGGCGTGGCTGTCACGGGCGGCAGGACCTCCAGCGGCTTGGCTGTTGTTCCGCCGTCGCCTGAACCGTTGCCCGAACCGTCCGCTGGGCTGCTTGTCGAGCTGCCCGACGTCGGACTGCCGGACGGAGACGCACTCGGGTTGCCGGAAGAGTTGCCATTCGACGGATCCCCGCCAGGGCTTGGCGATACCGAACTCTGGGCCGTTGCCGGTCCCGGTTTCGAAGCCATCTGGTCCAGGACGAGAGCTACGGCGGCGATCAGTACGGCGAGGCAGATGCCCGCTATCACCAGGCGCCGCGCCATCATGGCTTCCCCGGACTTGCTGCGCCGCCGAGGAGCTCGTTCGCCTTCGCCTCGAGCCCGTCATCGACGAAATCGTAGATGAAGGATGCCAACCAGATCACCACGGTCGCTGCTATCCAGCCGATAATGCCGTTGATGGTGAAACCATTGGAAAAGAGGCTTGTCACCACAAGGATTGCAAAGGTGGCCAGCAGCCCTGCGACCACCGTCAGGGCCTTGCTGAGGATCCACGTACGCCTGTCCGCCTGCTGCGCGTGGCGGCGGTGGAAAAGGACCAGAATCAAGGGCTTGACCAAAAGCGTGGCCGCCGTGAACACCACGACGGCCCAAAGAAACCCGGCTCCCAAACGGACCCCGGGAAGAACTGACGCCACCCACAACGTGATGGCGTTGAAAACCAATGCGATGGCGATCCGAATCGCCAAGCTTTTCATGGGGACAGTCTGCCATTGCGATCCGGATTCCGGAACAGTTTTGGCCCTACCAACGCCCGTTTCGCGGCCGTGGCTGACAAACGGGACATGTGTAGGAAGACCGGTTCATGAATTGCTCACGTTTGATGATCGTGGGCAAGCCCGCTGCCTCGCAACGGCTGCACAGCTCACCTGCGCGTCCGTAGGCATTCAGCGAGCGGGCGAAGTATCCCGAATCACCGTTGACATTGACATATAAGGAGTCAAAGCTCGTTCCTCCCGCAGCCAACGCCGCATCCATGACCTCTTGTGCGGCCTGCACAAGCCGGGCAGCATCGCCGCGTCGCAAGGTATCGGTAGGCCTGGCGTAATGGAGGCGGGCGCGCCAGAGAGACTCGTCCGCATAGATGTTGCCGATCCCGGAAATCACCGACTGGTCCAGCAACGCCCGCTTCAGGCCTGTCTTTCGGCTCTTTACCTTGCGGTAAAAGGTGTCGAAGGAGAAGCAGGGGTCCAGCGGGTCCCTCGCAATGTGCGCGGCTTCCTCGGCGATCTCGGGCAGGGGCGTTTCCCCCAAGCCTCCAGAGCCGCCGTCGGGAGTTGGCACCAGGGACGTCACAAACAGGCCACCGAAAATGCGCTGGTCCACAAATCGCAGTTGCTGGGGCATGCCGTCCACGGGGCTAAGGCAAATTCTGACTTTGAGATGCTTCTCGTCAGGGACATGGGGGTCTTGCATGAGCAGTTGTCCGCTCATGCCCAGATGAGCCATCAGCGCTACCTTGGGTAGCGTGCTGTCAACGGAATCCGAGCTGTCCATGGCCAACGGCATCCAGAGAAACTTGCCCCGGCGGACGACGTCCATCACCGTGGCGTGCTCAAGATTCCCAATGAAGTCCTCTGTGCCAAGGCCATGCCTGCGGATCGAGCGGGGGTCAAGGACGTCAACCCCGGTAATGGTGCGGCCACGGACCCAGCGGGCCAGGCCACGGCGAACGACTTCTACTTCGGGAAGTTCAGGCATGGGTTTTGTGGACTCGGCTTCAGGCGGAAGCAGGTCCAGCAGGAGCTTGGTCCAGGGCCGTCAGGGCACGCCAGGCGTCGGCGGCAGCTTCCTGCTCCGCTTCCTTCTTCGAATGGCCAGCGCCGCGACCATAGGGAGTCCCGCCGATGTTCAGGACAGCTTCAAACGTACGCGCGTGGTCCGGGCCTGAGCCTTCCACGGCGTAGTGGATTGCCCCGAGTTGGCGGCTGGCGGTCAGTTCCTGGATGCTCGTCTTCCAATCGGTACCGGCTCCAAGGGCGCCGGCGTCCTTCAGGAGCGGGCCCACGAGGCGCATCACCAGCTGGCGGGCCGTCTCGATGTCGTTGGAGAGGTACGTCGCACCAATGAGCGCTTCCATGGTATCCGCGAGGATCGAGGCCTTGTTCTTCCCATCGGTGAGCTTCTCGCCCTGCCCCAGGTAGATGAATTCGCCCACGCCAAGCTCGCGGCCGATTCCGGCGAGGGCACGAGTACTCACGACGGCGGATCGCCGCTTTGCGAGCTCACCTTCAGGCAGCGCGGGGTTCTCGCGGTAGAGCGAATCGGTCACAGAGAACCCCAGGATGGAGTCGCCAAGGAACTCGAGACGTTCATTGGTGGGAATCCCACCGTTCTCATATGCGTATGAGCGATGTGTCAGAGCAAGACGAAGCGTCTCGGTGTCAATGGAGACACCGAGACGCTTCAGAAGCTCTTCAGTTGAAGACATCCTTTGTCAGCCTATTGGGCAGATTAGGCGTCTGCTACCTTGCGGCCCTTGTATTCAAGGAACAGCGCGGTGCCGGCAGAGTCAGTGACGACCTTTGCCTGGTGCGGCAGGCTGTAAGTAACCTGACCGTTTTCGATGGTCTTGACCAAGTTGGGGGCAGTTGCCTTCCACTGGGCACGGCGGGCGCGTGTGTTTGCGCGAGACATTTTCCGCTTGGGAACAGCCACGGCTATCTCATTTCTCTCTTAGTCCAACACTTACTAATCAGTTTGCCGGTCAGTCTTAGCCAGATCAGCTAGGGCAGCCCAGCGAGGGTCAATGACCTCGTGGTGGTGCCCCGGCTCGTCTTCCAGGCGTGCTCCACATTCGGAACAAAGGCCCTGGCAGTCTTCCCGGCACACCGGCTGGAACGGCAGCATAGTGACAACCGCGTCCCGCAACACCGGCTCAAGATCGATCAGATCGTGCTCGACTCGACGTTGCTCTTCATCGTCTTCTTCGTCCGAAAGCTCGACGCCTTCATAGAAGAAAAGTTCTTGCACATTGACTTCAAGGTCATACGCAAGGGGATCCAGGCATCGACCGCATTCGCCGGTTACTTCGACGATTACGGATCCTGATACCAGAATTCCTTCGTGTACGGCCTCAAGGCGAAGATCCAGCTCGACATCCGAGCCTTCCTTCACGCCAATGAGCGCCACACCAAGGTCACTTGGCGCAGGTACATGTTCGTTGAGTGTCCGCATGGTCCCTGGACTGCGTCCAAGGTCCTTGACTACCAGCGCCAAGGGCGAACTTGCATCTCGCTTAATGAGAACTCCTGTAGAACATATGACCGACGTACCATCTTAGCCTGATCAAGCCTGAGGACTCAAACCGGCGCCGGGCGCGCGAAGAGCGCCATGGTTTCAGCTGGGATCCACCGCAAGAAGCTGCGAGGTACCTATCAAGACTACCCCCTTGCGGGAGGCTTACGTTCCAGACTCGCCAGCGAGGAGCCGCTTCAACACAGATTTCGGTACGAAATCGGAAATGTCGCCGCCCAATACATTGACCTCTTTGATCAAGGTGGAGGAAAGGTGCACGTAGTGCGCTTCTGCCGGCAGGAAGACAGTTTCGACGCCGGTAAGCTGACGATTCATGGTGGCCATCGGCAATTCATAGTCAAAGTCCGAGGACGAGCGGAGGCCCTTGACGATGGCCGAAACACCCCGATGCCGGCAATACTCGGCCAACAGTCCCTCCCCCATTGGCTCAACGATGATGCCTCGCAGGGACGCCAGCGTCTCCCGGGCCATCTCCATCCGGTCTTCGAGGCTGAAGCGGTACTTCTTGGCGTAATTGGTGGACACGGCCACGATGACTTCGTCAAACAGCCCCGCTGCCCGCGCGATGACTTCGAGATGTCCGTTGTGGATAGGGTCAAAGGATCCAGGGCATACCGCACGTCTCATGACACGAACCTACCCCATAGCTTCACCGGGATACCATGGCTGACATGTCACCAGCAGGCAGCACTTTACCGCTCAACACAACGGCTCATGCCTCCACGCCATGGCAGCGGGCCGCTACTGGCGCCAACCTGCTTTCACCTGACGGAAATCTCGGAGTGACCATCTTCGAGGAGATGACCACCTTGGCAATCTCCTCCGGCGCCATCAACCTCGGACAGGGCTTCCCCGACGAGGACGGCCCCGCGGAGATCAAAGCCGCAGCGCAGGCAGCGATCGCCGCAGGAGCCAACCAATACGCGCCCGGCAAGGGCATTACGGAGTTGCGGGAAGCCGTCGCGGAACACCAACGCCGGTTCTATGGGCTTACCCCTGACCCGCAGACGGAAGTCATCATCACGACTGGCGCCACGGAAGCCGTAGCGGCGTCGCTTCTGGCCTTCATCCAGCCCGGTGACGAGGTCCTGACCTTCGAACCGTTCTATGACTCCTACGGAGCCATCATCGGATTGGCAGGAGCAGAACATGTCACTGCTCCCCTGCTCGCTCCGGACTTCCTTCCGGACCTCTCCAGACTGGAAGAGGCCTTCAGCAGCCGCACCAAGGTGGTGCTCCTGAACAACCCGCACAATCCCACCGGCGCCGTTTTCCCTCAAGAAGTTCTGGCAAAGGTGGTTGAACTGGCCACAAAGCACGACGCCATCATTGTCAGCGACGAAGTCTACGAGCATCTCACGTTCGGCGTCACCCATATTCCCGTCGCTTCCTTGCCGGGCGCTGCCGAACGGACCCTCACAATCTCTTCCGCGGGAAAGACGTTTTCCTTCACAGGGTGGAAGATCGGCTGGCTCAGCGGACCCGGGGAACTGGTTGCCGCTGTCCGCACGGTCAAGCAGTTCCTGACGTACAGCTCGGGAACACCGTTCCAGAGTGCCATCGCCGTGGGCCTTGCGCTTCCTGACACCTTTTACGCGGACATAGCTGAGACTCTGCAACGCAAGCGCGACATCCTTTCCGAGGGCCTTCGCGCTGCAGGATTCGACGTTTTCACACCCAGCGGTACGTACTTCATCAACGTCGACACAGAACCCCTGGGAATCAGGGACTCCGTGGACCTGGCCCGCCGGTTACCGGGCCTGGTAGGTGTGGCCGCGATCCCGGTGCCCGTTTTTTGCCATCCGGAAGGAGCAGAACGGACCCGCAGTCTGTTGCGTTTCGCCTTCTGCAAAAAAACCAGTGTCCTGGAAGAAGCGGCCGAACGACTGGCCGCGCTTAAGGACCTGCTCTGAACCGCAACGACGCCGGCCGCAAGGACTCCGGCAGCCATCACGCCACGCGTTTCCTGCGGACCACAGGGCAGCACGCAACTGTTGATGCCGATACGCTCATTGAAGGCAGCTATATCCTCAGCATCGGTGGCGCTGAACAATCCCATGTGAATCTGGCCAACCCCGGGGAGATCTTCTACGAATATCTTCGCAGGATCGGTCATGTCGTGGATCTGGCTGCAGAGCCGGGTGAGCCACTCTCCGTGCTCCATCTCGGCGCCGGCGCCCTGACCTTGGCCCGTTACATCCAGGCCACGCGGCCAGGTTCGGACCAGTATGCCGTGGAACTCGAACGCGAACTGCTGGACTTCGTCCTGCAAAAGCTCCCCATGCCGGAGGGCACGCGGCTGCACACGCACATAGGCGACGCACGCGAGGCACTGGCCGAACTTCCCGCGAACCTGAGGTTCGACGTCGTCATCCTTGATATCTTCTCCGGGCCAGAAGCACCAGCCCACATCGCGTGCAGGGAGTTCTACGAAGAGGCCGCTGCCCGCTTGGGACCAAACGGCCTACTGATTGTGAACGTAGGCGATGAACCGGCGCTAACGCTGGTACGAAGCCAGGTAGCAGCCCTCCGGCAGGCAATGGCGGACGTTATCGCATTTGCCGAGACGGGAATGTTCGCCGGGCGCTACCCCGGCAACATCATCCTTGTGGGCGCCCGAACGCCATGGCCGGCAGCGTGGACCAGCGCATTACTCGCGCGAGGCCCGCACCCGGCAACAGTTCTCCATGGCGTGGACCTGGACAGAATTTCGGACTAGGACGGTTCAGCGAACCATAGCTTGGTCTCGCCGTACTTCTTGTCAGCGAAACATTCCAGCGCTTCAGGCCAGGCTGGCTCGGGACTCCTGGAGGACCTCTCCACCACCACAACCGCCCCTTCATCCAGATGGGGCGACAATTTGGCCAGCACGGCACTCAAAGCTGGTTCGTCCAGCGGATACGGCGGATCCAGGAACACCAGGTCCCACACATCGTGCCCTGTGGCGCGCTCCAGGAAAGACTCCACCTTGGATCGATGGACTGAGACTTTCTTGCCGCCCAGGATTTGGTTGACCAAGTCCGCGTTGCGCTGGCAAGCGTCGCTGGCCTTGGCATCGAATTCCACCAGATCCACGCTGCGGGCACCCCGGCTGGCGCTCTCCACACCCAGGGCTCCGGAGCCCGCATAGAGATCCAGCACCCGGGAATCGTCGATGACAGCCAAGGACTCCAGCCGGGAAAACAGTGCTTCCTTAACACGGTCCGTAGTGGGCCGCGTTGCTGTCCCGGGCACGCTCGTGAGCGGATTGCCGCCAGCAACCCCGGCAATAATTCGACTCACAGCGCCTCTCCGCTGCCGATGCCCGACTGGTCGCCGATACCATCTGGGGATTCTCTAACCGCGTTCAAGGAACGCCTCCTTTTCAGGGTTCAAGTATTCTTCAATGGCCGCGGCCAGGACCGGTTGGTGTCCCAATGCCGGGTCCTGGGCCACCATGTCCTGTGCGTCTGCACGCGCACGGGCAATCAGATCTTCATGCTCCAGGACACGCAGCAGCTTAAGCGTGGACCGCCCACCTGATTGTGAGGCGCCGAGGATATCGCCCTCACGGCGGAGTTTCAGGTCTTCCTGGGAGAGCTCGAACCCGTCAGTGGTGGACGCAACAGCGTCCAGTCTTCGACGGCTCGGGTGCCCTGGCTCCAAAGTAGTGACCAGCAGGCAAGTCCCGGGTAGGCCGCCACGGCCCACCCGTCCGCGAAGCTGGTGGAGTTGCGAAATCCCAAAACGTTCGGCGTCCAGGATGACCATCAGGGTGGCATTGTGAACATCGACACCCACCTCAATAACCGTGGTGGAAACCAGCACCTTGGTCTGATTTGCCGCGAACGATGCCATGGTTTCGGTTTTAAGCAGCGGCTCCTGACGGCCGTGGAGGGGCGCCACGGGCACCCCGGCCATGGACGGCTCCTGCACCAGGCTTTCGACGACGGCTGTCACCGAAGCGAGCTCGCGGGCCGGACCTTCGTCCGAGAGTTCGGCGTCGCTTGGCTCCGCCTCTCCTGGGCTGAAGTCGCCGTCGTCATCGGACCCGATTTTGGGACATACAACGTAAACCTGATGACCGGCGTCGACTTCTTCCCGCGATCGTTTCCAGATTCGATCCGCCCAGCCGGGGTTCTCCGCAAGCCCCACAACATGAGTGGAAATGGGTGCCCGCCCAGCGGGGAGTTCATCGAGGATGGAGGTCTCAAGATCGCCGAACACGGTCATCGCCACTGTGCGGGGAATCGGCGTAGCAGTCATAACCAGCAGATGCGGCGGACGTTGGGCCTTGGCGCGCAGGGCGTCACGTTGCTCCACGCCGAAGCGATGCTGCTCGTCCACCACGATCAAGCCGAGATCCTGGAAACTGGTTTTGTCGCTCAACAGAGCGTGGGTGCCGATCACGATGCCGGCGTTTCCTGAAGCGGCATCGAGCATGGCCTGCTTTCGCGCCGCCATAGGCATGGACCCGGTCAGCAGGGTCACATGGACGCCAGCCTGTCCGGCTTCGGCCCCCAGCATGCCGGTACCACCAAAAATGTGATCGCGGGCCAGCGGCCCCAGGGTCCTGCGGATGGAGTCGAAATGCTGCGCAGCCAAAACCTCAGTGGGCGCCAGGAGTGCGGCCTGTCCTCCTGAATCAACCACCTGCAGCATCGCTCGCAGCGCGACAATAGTCTTTCCCGAGCCGACCTCACCCTGCAGGAGCCGATTCATGGGGGTGTCCTGGCCAAGTTCTTCGGAAAGCGTCTTTCCCACCGCTGTCTGGCCAGCAGTGAGCGTGAAAGGCAGGTTCCGGTCAAACTCTTCCAGCAGGCCGCCGCTGACCGCACGTCGGGCAGTGGCCTCCTCTGCAGCAAGCTGGGCACGGCGTCTCGCCAATGCCGCCTGCAGCACCAGCGCCTCCTGGTAGCGGAACCGTTCCTGCGCCCGCTGCCAGTCCTTGGCAGTCTCAGGCGAGTGGATCAGGCGATAAGCATCAGCCACGCTGAGCAATCCGTCCCTGCTGACGATTGACTCCGGGAGCGGGTCCGCCAGGGCGTCGAGGTCCAGGGTTTGCAGCAACGCCGTAATCACTTTGTGGATGGACCAGCTTGTCAGCTTTGCCGTTGCGGGATAGACAGGGATAGGTATGGCTGCCAGCTTTTCCGGGTCCATGGAGCCGTCAGCATCCGGATCCTCATCCAGCAACAGGAAGTCCGGATTAGTCAGCCCCAAGGCGCCCCCGTATCGGGTCACCTTCCCGGAAAACATTGCATGGCGCCCCGGAAGGAGCTCCGCCTTGGCCCGGAATCCATTGAAGAAACTGACTTTCAAGGTGCCAGGAACGTGGCTTCCACCGGCTTCATCGGTCACCACGACGTCAGTGATGGAACCCCGCCGGGCACGCATTTGACGGGTGCTGTTGGACAGAACCCGCGCAATCAACGTGACTTCCTCGTCCAGGGGAAGGTTGCTGATGGGAGTAAGTTCGCCCCGGCTCAAATACCTGCGCGGAAAGTAGTTCAGAAGGGCGCCGGTTGTCTTGAGGCCAAGGTGCTTGTCAATGACGGATGCCGAACGCTTGCCGATCCTGCGTTCCAGAGGCAGTTCCAGCTCAGTATTCATGCCGTGACTGGCCCGGGATGCTGCTGGGTTCTGCAGTTTGTGTTGCTTCCTGGTCCCGCTGCCCGCCCTCAAAATCGCGGTGCCCGTCTTCAGAATCGCGGGACCCGTCTTCAGAGTCACGAGGTAGGGCAAGCTGACTGACGGCAATGTCCGTTGGCTCCCCCAGAGACCGGATGAGCGCCACTGCCGGCGCGGGATCAGGTACGTGGACATGAACCCGCCARCGATAACTGGCTTCAGCAGTGGATTCGTCGTCGTCGTCGGGATGGTGGCCTGTATTGCCAACCTGGCTCATGATGACGGAATCACCCATCTCGTCCAGGCGTTGGCGCAGCACGGCCGCGTCCAAGGGCGAAAGGCTGATGGTACACATGACTTCCACGCCGTCGTCGGCCGGCATCTGCTGGTGGATGTGCGGATCCTGCAACTGGTAGCCGTGAAGGCCATCAAGGAGCTCATCCTGCAGTTCTTCGCCGAGCACTGCGGAACGGAGACAGTCCAGCACCAACAACATACCTACACCGCCGGCGTCCACCACATGCGCCGCCTGCAGGGGTGCGAGTTCATCCTCTGTGCGTACGACGGCTTGAAAGGCAGCTTCCACCACAGCATCCAAGGCGAGGCCCAATGCGTGGTTGCTGTCATCACCATTCTGGGAAGAATCCGCCGCTTGGGCTGCATGGGCTGCTGCTTCAAGGACGGACAGCATGGTTCCGGAGACCGGTTCGCTCAAGGCCGACCATGCCCGGATCTGGGCCCTATTAAGGGCCGTGGCCAGCAGCGGCGCGCTCAGGCGCGCTTTTCCGGCAAGCGGCTCCGCCGCAGCGCACAGGAAAACAGCAAAAAGGGTCCCGGAATTACCCCTTGCCTGTTCCATGGCGGCCTGACCAGCGCGTGATAGCACAGCACCGACGTCGTTACCGGCCTCGATGGCGTCAGGAGCGGTGCCTGCCAACGCGGACACAGCCGCGCGCGCGGTGAGGTAAAGGTTGGTTCCAGTATCGCCGTCGGCGACGGGGAAGATGTTGATCGCGTTCAGGCGGTCGCTATGGTTGCCAAGGACCACCTCTGTCTTGCCGAGCCAACGTTTCATGGCGTGCGCATTCGCGGCGATCTTAGTCTGCAAAATGATCCCATCCCACGGTGTCAGCAGCTTGCCCGGCAATCCGGACGCCGCTGCCTTGAGACTGGACAACGGCTTGAACTGAGCCTATCGCAGTGAAGCCCTGCGGCAGCTGAATTCCCGCTGGGAACGTAGCCAGCAGTCCGTGGTCTTCTCCCCCGCCCAGAACCCACGGCATGGAATCTACGCCCAGCAAGGCGGCAGCTGGTTCCAGCGGAAGTGCGTGCGCCTTCAACGCAACAGCGTCAAAATCCAGGATGACGTTGCTTGCCGCAGCGAGCCTGCCGCCGTCGCGCAGCAAACCATCTGAAATGTCCATCATTGCTGTTACGCCCGAACGTGCGGCAAGTGGCCCGCCAGCCAACGGCGGCAAGGGCCGGCATTGGCTATCCAACAGTGCACGCTGCTCAGCCGAGAGGTCCGTTAAGGCGATATCGCTTTCCAACAGCGCGAGACCGGCGGCAGCACGCCCCAGGGTGCCTGCCACGGCCACCACGTCTCCCGGGTTCGCCCCGGAACGCAGAACGGGGGCCCGTCCGGCCAAACTTCCGACGACGGCCACAGTCACCGCAATCTCCCGTCCGCGGCCCAAGTCTCCCCCCGCGACGGAGCAGTCAGGAACCCCCAACCCGATGATTCCAGCGGTGAGGCCATCCGCAAAGTCCTCCACCCATTGAACTGGTGTGGCCGGCGGCATAGTCAGGCTCACCACCAGTGAGGTGGCCGTTCCGCCCATGGCGTTGATATCGCTAAGGTTCTGCGCCGCGGACTTCCATCCGACGTCGTAGCCTGTGGTTCGGTAGCCGTTGTTCCACTCCAGCCGGAAGTCCTGGTCCTGGGTCTGGGTATCGATGGAAATCAGTGTGCGGCCGTCCGAGGCGGCAACCAGGGCGGCGTCGTCGCCGGGACCCAGCAGGACGCTGGGGCTGCTGTTCAGGCGGGGGAAGATCCGGGCAAGGAGCTGGGACTCCGAGAGATCTGCGACTGTTGGACATTCATCGGATGGCTGTTTTGGGGGCACGGCTCTACGCTATCGCGGCACGCCGACAAAATAGTGCCGCAGCGTGTGCAGCCCGGACCACCGCCAATGTGACCCTCGCAACTGGTGCAGCAACCGCACGCCTGCACCAACCGCACGCCAGGCGGCAGCGTGGGCGGGATAGGCTTGAGTGATGCACCGAAAGACCCTTCCGCGGACTGCCGTGGCCTTAAGCCTGGCCGCAGCGTCCGTCCTCGCAATGTCAGCCTGCGCCCCCACTGTGGACGTTACGGCGGCAAGCGACGCCGCCAATCCGGCCTGCGCACCCATGATGGTGGCGCTCCCGGACAAGATCGGCGATGCCGCACTCCGCAAAACCAATAGCCAGGCCACTGCTGCTTGGGGCGATCCCTCCCAGATCATCCTGCGTTGCGGTGTCAACGTCCCCGGGCCAACCACTGACCGCTGCGTCAGCGTGAATGACATCGACTGGGTGATCAAAGAAGGCGACGGCGTCTATACCCTGACCACTTTTGGACGCGAGCCGGCCACGGAAATCCTCGTGGACCCAGTCAAATTGGAAGCCGCCAACATCAGCTCCGCCACAGTCCTCACGGAACTTGCGGCCGCTGCGGGCAAGATCAAAGCCACGCGCCACTGCGTAGGCCAGGAAGACCTGCAGAACCTGCCAACCACTAAGTAGCGGGTGCTCAGCCGCTACTTGCTTTGGGTTAGCGCAGGCCCGTTTTCCGGGTCAGGGCCAGGTGGATGAGTTCGTCGATCAGTTCCGGATACGCCAAGCCGGAAGCCGCCCACATCTGGGGGTACATGCTCTTGGGGGTGAAGCCCGGCATGGTGTTGATTTCGTTAATAATCAGCTCACCGGCGGGCGTGTAGAAGAAGTCCACACGGCTCAGGCCTTCGGCGCCCACGGCGTCGAAGGCGGCAGCGGCCAATTCGCGGACGCGGGCAATGGCTTCATCCGGCATATTAGCTGGGCAACTCAGCGCCGCAGCACCATCTTCAACATATTTGGCAGCAAAATCATAGAATTGGTGTTCGCCGATAGCCACGGTGATTTCGCCGGGCATGGAGGTGCGGGGCGCATCGGTGCCCCGGCCTTGCAGCACAGCGCACTCGATCTCGCGCCCGACAATGCCGGCTTCGATGACCAGCTTCAAGTCGTGGCGGCGGGCTTCCTCGATGGCAGCGTCCAGGCCCTCCAACGAATCCACCTTGGAAATTCCCATGGAGGAGCCTGCACGGGCAGGTTTGACGAAGACCGGGAAACCGAGCTTGTCCACGCGCTTGCGGACAGCCTCGGCATCAGTGAGCCATTCGCGGTCCGTGACAGCGATATAAGGGCCCACGGTCAATCCAGCGGCTTCGAAAACTACCTTCATGAAGTGCTTGTCCATGCCCACCGCCGAGGCTAGGACTCCGGCACCAACATAGCGTGTGTCCGATAGCTCCAGGAGGCCCTGGACTGTTCCATCCTCACCCCAAGGGCCATGGAGCAAAGGAAAGACGACGTCCACGGAACCGAGTTCCTCGGGGATGGCGTTCGGCGCGGTCACGATGAGCTGGTGCTCGCCCGCCACCTCTGCCAAGGTGACAGTCCGATCCGACGGCGATACCTCAGGAAGCGCCGACGAGCTCAAGGACCACTGGCTGGTGTCCCCCGAGGCAAGGACCCACTGTCCGGACTTGGCAATACCGATGGGCACAACGTCGTATTTGCTCTTATCAATGGCGCCCATGACGCCTGCCGCCGTCACGCAACTAACAGCGTGCTCGCTGGAACGTCCGCCGAACAGGACCGCCACACGGGGTCGACGGCCGGTTACGGGGGTGGATTCTTCAGTCACAATCAGTAGTCGCCTTCGGACTTCAGGGCCCGGGCCAGCAATCGCGGCCCCAGGTCATCAACGGACATTTTGCCTTCAAGCACCGCCACGACGGCGGCCGTGATGGGCATTTCGACATTCAGTTTGCCTGCCAATTCATGCACGGCAGGGCCGGATTTAATACCTTCAGCGGTTTGCGTCATCTGTTCGGCCACCTGCTCGAGGCTGAGCCCCTCGCCCAGTAGCCTTCCAGCCGTGTGATTTCGGGAAAGGGCAGAGGAGCATGTCGCAACGAGGTCGCCGAGCCCCGCGAGCCCCGCCATCGTGTGGGCCTCTCCACCCAGGGCGAGGGCAAGCCGGGACGTCTCAGCGAGGCCCCGCGTGATGACTGACGCTTTGGTGTTGTCACCCATCTGGCGCCCCTCGCAAATACCCACAGCCAAGGCAATGACATTCTTGACGATCCCGCCGATTTCCACACCCACAACATCGGTGCTGGTGTAGGGACGGAAATACGGTGCGGTGCAGCAGAGCGCGATTGCGGCGGCAGTATCGGCGTCACTGCAGGCAACTACAGACGCTGTGGGTTGTTCCCGGGCAATCTCCATGGCGAGGTTGGGTCCGGAGACCACGACCACTCGTGATTCGGGGATGCCAAGCTCCTGGGCGATGACCTCGCTCATGCGCGCGTCAGTCCCGAGTTCCAGGCCCTTCATCAGCGATACGACAATTGCGTCCGGTGCGAGCAGACGCTTCCACTCTCCCAACTGGGGCCGCAGCGATTGGGCCGGGACGGCCAGGACCACGAGCCCGGCATCCTGCAGGACCTCAGCAACATCCGTGGATGCGGTGACTGCGTGGGGAAGTTCGATGTCCTTCAAGTACTGCTCATTGCGGTGATCCGCGTTGATCTGATCCACTACTTGGGCGCGCCGGCCCCAGATCCGGATCCTCCGCTCCACTCCGGCAGTGGCAGCAGCATCCGCGAGGATCTTGGCGAACGTCGTTCCCCACGAACCTGCGCCAAGTACAGCTACGGTGTCCGGAGCAGGGACAGGGCTTTCAATAACCGTCATTTGCCGCCCTCCGATTCCGGATCCTCAAGAGATGCTTCCTTGCCAGCGGGTTCTGCAGCCTTTTCAGGCGCGGCGCCCCGTGCAGCGTTTGAACCGCGCTCCACGAACCGGCCATGTTTGGCCTGCTTATGAACGGCCGGATCCCAGCGTTCGGCGGGCGGCTCCTCACCGCGGAGCGTTGCCAGCAGCGCGGTGACTGCCTCCATGATGACGTCTGTAGCTTCGGACAGCGTGGCCCGGTCCAAGGGCCGGTCCGCGAAGGCGCTCAGATCCACGGGCTCACCCACAAGAACCCTGACGGTCTTTCGAGGAAAGACGTGGAAGCGCTTGGCGTATCGGGGGAAAACCTCATGGGCACCCCAGTGGGCCATCGGAACAACCGGTGCACCGGTCTGCAATGCCAGGCGGGCAGCACCAGTGTGCCCCTTCATCGGCCACAGGTCCGGATCCCGGGTCAGGGTTCCCTCGGGATAGATAACAATGGCGCCTCCAGCGTCCACCAACTCTTTGGCGATTTGCAGCGAGCGGTTCGCTCCCGCCGTCGAGCGTTCAACCGGAATCTGATTCGTCGCCCGCAGCAAGGCTCCCAACACAGGTGCTTTGAAGAGTCCTGCCTTCGCGAGGAAGTGCGGAGGACGCTTCAGGTTGTAGAGCATGTGCCCAATCACGACGGGATCAATCTCAGTGCAGTGGTTCGGTGCTGCGATGAAGCCGCCCGCGGGGAGGTTCCCGGCGCCCTCCCACTTCTTGTCCATCAGGAGGTTCATCAACGGACGCGCCATGCCCGCCAGGAGCATGAACGTGGCCCGGCTCTTGGCCGATTCCTTCAAAGTGTCCCCCGCTACTTGGTGGTGATGATGTCGAAATCGGCGCCCAGGCCAGCGAGCTTCTCCGTAAAGCGCTCATATCCGCGGTTGATGATATCGATGCCAGTGACCCTGGAGGTGCCGGTCGCGGCCAAAGCTGCGATGAGGTGGCTGAAGCCCCCACGAAGATCCGGGATGTCAATCTCGGTCCCCCGCAGCGGCGTCGGACCGGAGATCACGGCAGAATGCAGGAAGTTCCGCTGGCCAAAGCGGCAGGGGACGCTGCCAAGGCACTCACGGTGGACCTGGATGTTTGCACCCATCCGGGCCAGGGCATCGGTGAACCCGAAACGGTTCTCATAGACCGTCTCATGCACAATCGACACGCCCTCCGCCTGGGTCAAAGCGACCACCAGGGGCTGCTGCCAGTCAGTCATGAAGCCGGGGTGCACATCCGTCTCCAGGACCAGCGGAGAAAGCTTGCCTCCGGGGTGGTAAAAACGGATGCCGTCATCACCAATGTCCATGCCGCCACCCACCTTGCGGTAGGTGTTCAGGAAAGTCATCATGTCCCGCTGTGAGGCACCTTCAACAAAAATGTCGCCACGCGTGACCAACGCGGCCGAGGCCCAGGACGCAGTCTCGTTCCGGTCCGGAAGCGCCCGGTGGTTGTAGCCGCCCAGGTCCTTGACACCCTCGATACGGATGGTGCGGTCAGTCTGGACGCTGATGATCGCGCCCATCTTCTGCAGCACGGCGATGAGGTCGATGATCTCCGGTTCCGTTGCAGCGCCGCTGAGCTCCGTGATTCCTTCCGCGCGTGTGGCGCTCAGCAACACTTGCTCGGTGGCGCCGACGGACGGATAAGGAAGGGAGATCTTGGCGCCGTGCAGGCCGTTGGGCGCGGAGATGTGGATGCCACCAGGGCGCTTTTCCACGACGGCGCCAAACTGGCGCAGGACGTTCAGGTGGTAGTCGATAGGACGATCGCCAATTTTGCAGCCGCCGAGGTCCGGAATGAAAGCCTCTCCGATCGCGTGGATCAGGGGGCCGCACAACAGGATCGGGATGCGTGAATCGCCGGCATGCGCGTCAATGGCGGTGCTGGATGCCGTTTTGGCATCCTTGGGATTCAGTGTCAGATCGCCCGTGGCGGGGTCCTTGACCACAGTCACACCGTGGAGCTTCAGCAGGCTGGTAACAACCTCTACGTCCTTGATTTCCGGCACGTTCCGAAGCACTGATGGTTCGCTGCCCAGCAACGCCGCCACCATGGCCTTGGGCACAAGGTTCTTGGCACCGCGAACGGTCACCCGCCCTGTCAACGGGACGCCACCGCGGATTGTCAGAACACTACTCATCTATACCGGTTTCCTCACGACTACTCGCCCCCCATACTTACAAAGGCTCCAGCTAAGCATAGAAGCTCGGGTTACCTAACCGAAATGGAGCTGCCCCGTACTGGGCAGATCCTGTATCCATCAATCCTTTCGAAAAAAGGACCGGTGAGCCCACGCTAGGGGCCCACCGGTCCTGGTTCCGCAGCATTCAGCCGCCGACGAATTTGTCAGCTTTTCGCCGGAAGTGTCTTCGGTTTAAAGGAAGGCCGTGTGGCCTCGTAGGCGGTGATGTCTTCCTCGTGCTGCAACGTCAGTCCGATGTCATCGAGGCCTTCCAGGAGGCGCCACCGCGTGTAGTCGTCGATCTCGAACGGAGCCACGACATTGCCGCATTCCACGGTCTTGGAGACCAGGTCCACCTTGATCTCAGTGCCAGGGCTGTTTTCCAGGACCTTCCAGATGAGCTCGATGTCATCCTGCGCCACCTGGGCTGCCAGCAGTCCCTGCTTACCTGAGTTACCGCGGAAAATATCGGCGAAACGCGAGGACAAGACAGCCTTGAAGCCGTAGTCCTTTAACGCCCAGACAGCGTGCTCACGGGAGGAACCCGTCCCGAAATCGGGGCCCGCCACCAGCACGGAGCCGGAGTTGAACGGTGCCTGGTTGAGGATGAACGATTCGTCCTTGCGCCATGCCGCAAAGAGGGCGTCTTCGAAGCCGGTGCGTGTGATGCGCTTGAGGTAGACCGCGGGGATGATCTGGTCGGTATCCACATTGCTCTGGCGCAGCGGAACACCGATGCCGGTGTGGGTAGTGAATGCTTCCATGGGATCCTCCTAGACTGCGATTCCGGTCAATGTGCCTGCAGAAGCCGGCTCAAGATCCGACGGCGAGCTCAACGTTCCGCGAACAGCTGTCGCGGCAGCCACCACGGGAGAGACAAGGTGCGTACGGCCACCCTTGCCCTGGCGGCCCTCAAAGTTGCGGTTGGACGTCGATGCGCAACGCTCCCCCGGCTCCAACTGGTCCGGGTTCATGCCCAGGCACATCGAGCAACCGGCGAAACGCCACTCGGCACCGAAATCCTTGAAGACTTTATCCAGGCCCTCGGCTTCAGCTTCGAGGCGGACACGGGCGGAGCCCGGAACTACGAGCATGCGGATATCCGGGTCCTTCTCGCGACCACGGATGATGTCAGCGGCAGCACGCAGGTCCTCAATACGGGAGTTGGTGCAGGAGCCCAGGAAGACGGTATCCACGCGGATGTCTTTCATGGGGGTGCCTGCCTCAAGGCCCATGTACTGCAGCGCGCGCTCGGCGGCAGCCTTCGCGTTCTCGTCGCCGAAGTCCTCCGGGAAAGGAACCTTGGCTGAAAGCGAAACGCCCTGGCCGGGGTTGGTGCCCCAGGTGACAAACGGCTCGAGGGTATTGGCATCGAGGTCCACTTCGACGTCGAACGTCGCGTCGGAGTCAGTGTGCAACGTGTTCCAGTACTCGACGGCGGCGTCCCAGTCATCGCCTTCGGGCGCATGCGGACGGCCCTGCATGTAGTCGTAGGTGATCTGGTCAGGAGCCACCATTCCGGCACGCGCGCCGGCTTCGATGGACATGTTGCAGATGGTCATGCGGGCATCCATCGACAGGGCCCGGATGGCAGAGCCGCGATATTCCAGGACGTAGCCCTGTCCCCCACCGGTACCGATCTTGGCGATGACGGCCAGGATGATGTCCTTTGCGGTAACTCCTGGGCGCAGTGTCCCCTCAACGTTGATCGCCATGGTCTTGAACGGCTTCAAGGACAGCGTCTGGGTTGCCATGACGTGCTCGACCTCAGAGGTTCCGATGCCCATGGCCAATGCACCGAAGGCGCCGTGCGTGGAGGTGTGCGAGTCGCCACACACCACCGTCATGCCCGGCTGGGTCAGACCCAGCTGCGGACCCACGACGTGCACGATGCCCTGCTCCTTGTCGCCGAGCGAGTGCAGGCGGACGCCGAATTCCTTGCAGTTGGCGCGCAGCGTTTCAATCTGTGTGCGGCTGGTGAGGTCCGCAATGGGCTTGTCGATGTCCAGCGTGGGAGTGTTGTGGTCCTCCGTGGCAATGGTGAGGTCGGCGCGGCGGAGCTTGCGGCCAGCCAGGCGGAGCCCCTCGAAAGCCTGCGGGGAGGTCACTTCGTGGACCAAGTGCAAGTCAATGAAAAGAAGGTCGGGCTGGGCATTGGCTCCTTCGCCTTCACCCTTGCGCACTACGTGCGCGTCCCAGACTTTCTCGGCCAGTGTCTTTCCCACGGCCTTGCTCCCTTCACTGAAAGTTGGATGTTCATCCACTGAACTGTTCTTCTAACCACTGAACTCATCTAACCCACTGAGCTCTTCTAACCACTGAAGCAGCAGGGCCACAAAATAAGCCAGTGAAACAACTTGCATCTCAGATATTGAGACGGCAATATCATTACATGGACAATTCTAGTGGAGTCGGTGTCATTGATAAAGCGGCCCAAGTACTCGATGCCCTCGAGGCCGGGCCAACGACACTCGCACAACTTGTAGCGGCCACGGGCCTCGCCCGGCCAACGGTTCACCGGCTGGCGCTGGCCCTGGTCCACCACCGCCTGGTCAGCCGTGACATCCAGGGCCGGTTCGTCCTGGGCAGCCGGCTCGTGGAACTCGCATCTGCCGCTGGTGAAGACCGGCTCATCGCTTCGGCTGGGCCAGTGCTCATCCAACTTCGCGACGCTACAGGCGAGAGCGCCCAGATTTTCCGCAGGCAGGGCGATTGGCGCGTCTGCGTTGCGTCAGCGGAGCGCCCCATCGGCCTGCGCGACACCATTCCTGTGGGAACCCAATTGTCCATGAAAGCCGGCTCTGCCGCGCAGGTCCTCCTCGCTTGGGAAGACCACGACCGCCTGCTGGAAGGACTCCAGAACGCCCGCTTTACGCCCACCGTCCTGGCAGGAGTACGACGCCGGGGCTGGGGTCAGAGCCTGGGCGAACGCGAGCCTGGGGTCGCCTCGGTTTCCGCTCCTGTCCGTGGACCCTCGGGAAGGGTCATTGCGGCAGTTTCCATTTCAGGTCCGATTGAGCGTCTCACGCGCCAGCCCGGACGCCTGCATGCGGAGGTCGTCTGCAATGCCGCCCGGGTACTGACCGAAGCCTTGCGCAAGAACAACGACTAGATCAGCTGTCTTTGAAGGGGGGACATCCATGAACACCTATGCCGTATTCCTTAGGGGCATCAACGTCAGCGGGATCAACATCAAGATGGCGGACCTGAAATCAGCTCTTAGGGCCTACCCATTCTCTGACGTCAAGACGCTTCTGGCGAGTGGAAACGTTGTCCTGAGGAGCGACTTGAGTATCAAGGATGTAAAGGCCCAGTTCGAAAAGTGCCTTCGTGAATCCTTCGGCTACGACGCCTGGGTTGTTGTCCTCACTTCTTCGCGTGTGGCCGAACTCGTGGATGCCTGCCCGTACCCTGCCGACGACAAGGCCACGCACAGCTACATCACGCTCACCTCCGACGAAGCCATGCTGGACGAACTCTTTGAGTCCGGAGAGGCCCTTGGTGGCGTGGAACAGGTGCGGCTTGGGCCGGAAGCTTCGGCGTGGCTTGCACCCGCCGGAGGCACATTGGAAAGTCCTTTCAGCAAACTGTCCGCCAAACCGCGGTACAAGGCCAGCACCACTACGCGGAACCTTCGGACCCTTATCAAGGTCAGGGACGCTGCGGCCGATCTCTAGATGAGTAAGTCCTATTGCTGTGGCGGGCGCGGGAGCTTTTAAAGTAAGGCGGAGAGTGTTAAGCCGAGTTTGTGAACACGCAACTAAACACTCTCCTGACCACACTTTACGTCTATTTGGATGACCATGTGCTGCCGGACCTGGGTGTGTCCTGTCCAGGGCTCGCCGGCCGG